>NZ_JAQUHV010000010.1 GCF_028681615.1 Sulfuricurvum sp. | reverse complement strand
TGATCATCCACACTCTCATAACGAGGACGAACTTCCCCATTCACTTTTGCATCGCTAAAGAGGGTAAAACCGTCTGCACTCAGTACATTCGGCAACAAGGTTAATACAGCTACTGCTGATAGTGTGATTCTCTTCATCTTCTTCTCCTAAGTTTAAAATCGATCTTTGAGATCGCCGTTGTATTTGATATCTCTTCTTGTGGCATTTTCGTCATTTAGCCATTCAGGGAGAGTATTACCTGCTAGTTCTAATTTGTCACGTTCAGCATTAAGTTCGTCTTCACTGAATGCAAAGGACATATCCGCTGAGATGACATGTTCCATTTCTTGAATTCGGATAAGTTTTGGAATCTCTTCTTCAACTCCCTCACCCTCGATGGTTACGATAATTCGGCCTTTTTCATCATGAAAGTGATAATCACAGAAATCTGCTTCTTTAAAAATTTCGACCATTTGATCAGTGTATTTTGGGTTGGTTTGCACCACGATGCTTGAGATATTCACGGTATTCTCCAATAATAAATTTTGTTTTCTTCACCTGAGCCGATCAGTTGATGTTCATCCAGGAAAATCAAGGTACCCAAGAGAACCTCTCCACCTTGTAGACGGGCGATATTGGCTTTGGACGTCGTATCAAAGACCTGTAATTCGTTTTCCGTACCGTCGGTATAGACCCCTATGGATGCTGAGGGACTTAGACCCACCGCATACACAAAAAAGTCGGTTTCGATAAAGTAGCTTCCACCTGCACGGTAGAGGCCGACACGTCGATCCTGTCCTGCGCTGATGATCGTATTTTGTTTGTAATCAATATGATTGATATTATCGACGTTAATGCCGCGTAGTGTTTTCACGTGATGTCCGCTTTTAACCTCGATCATGGTGATTTCTCCCCCTTCATCGGCAATCGCGACAAGATTTTTAGAGGGGCTTAGAACCATGTCTCTAAATGCGCCTCCGCCTGCCTGGACTTGATAAACAAGGGTGTTTTTTGAAATATCCATAAGAATAATAGTATCACCCGAGAGACCGAGAAGTACATGATCTAGGTCAAGAAAACGGACTTTTTTGATCAGTAATCCGCGGGTGTTATCAATAATTTTGAGTGCTTTTCCATCTCGTATCAGATACACGTTTCGAAAAGCTTCCCCGCTTTCAGAGACTAAAACGGTTGAATCTTTATAATGATCCACAGAATAAATTTTTGGTGAAATTGATTTTCCATCACTGTTTTTTATATCGGGGATGCGAAGAACACTAACCTTTTTAAAGGTTTTTGAATCGAATATCTCAACGCCTGCACCATCGGTTGCCGTATAAATTTTCCCATCATACACAACCATGTCACTGATGAGAGCACCAGTTTTGATTACGGCAGCGGGAGGAACCGCCGCATGGAGGACAAATACCAATCCGTACAATAGGGCTAAAAGTTTCATGATACTATCTCGATAGCCGCATTCGGACATACGGCAACACAATAACCGCACGCAGTACATTTTTCAGGGATGATAATAGGGTTAAACATCCCCTGAAAGACAATGGCATTTTCCATACAAGGATCTTTACAAGCAAAACAGATTGTATCGTGGTGGGACATGCACATCATTGAGGTGATGCGAGCCCGCCCCTGGATAAAACGGTCCGGGTCATTTAAAACATTTGGAGTACACGCTTCCATACACTTGTGACAATCACTGCATCCGTTGGTTTTAAAATCCAGAAAAGGGATCCCTTTCTCATCACGGTGGATAATTTTCTCTTCACACGCGCTGACACACATCCCCTCACAACTGCGGCATTCATTAAACGTTGCCGCTATAGATGCATACGGAGGACGGATCGGACCACGGTTCTCTTTGAAAAGTGAACCTAAAGCACCGAAAAAATTGCGACGTGTTGAGGTTGACATCTTATAATCCGTTTCCGACTTGTACACCGGCATCAATTTCATCGATCAAATAGGATTTATTTTTATGTTTTTGCCCTTTTTTATCGGTGTAATCCGGTTTGAAGTTGCTCTCAACCCGTAATTTACCCTGAGTTTGCGGAGCGTGACATTGTGTACAGTTGTAGCGCCCTTGCCAGAGCTGTCCATGCAGATCTTTTTTAATCATTTGATCATTGCTTTCGGATTTGAAATTATCATCCGCATCCGATTCTACATGAGGGCGGAAGTTGGTAAAGTGTGTTTTCGGGATCGGTGTCGCTCCCATCGTTATTGCAACATCCGGCATATGACACCCGAGGCAGGCATTATTGTTTTTGTCAATTTCACCGAGGTCACTGATATCATGAGGAATCATCGGCGGTGCATTGACATAGGCACGTTCGATCTTTTTGGATGTCCCCGGAGCTTCTTTGTGGTAGTTCGTACCATCGGGTGCAGCAGTATCTTCCGTATACACTTCCGCTTTGCGCATTCCCAAATCTTTTTCGTCTATACCGGCATTGGCATTGCTCGCGGCATAGACACCGCTGATTAAAATACAAGCAGCTACTAGGCTACCGATGATTCGATTTGCTTTCATTCTTCATCCTTTGGTTGTTTTAACTGACTTCGAATCGAAAATCCGAGCGCGTCTTCTTTACAAACATCAACACATCTGCCGCAATTGGTACATTCACCCATTAAGACACTTTCACTGCTGCGATTGATCATATGGAGTACCTCTTTTTCAGGGCACACCGTAATACAATCTCGGCAATCGGTACATTTATTGGCATCATGGTGAACACGGATAAGGGAAAATTTGCCGATAAGCGCATACGATGCACCCAAGGGACAAATATAACCGCACCATCCGTTTTCGTGAACCAGCAGATCAAATAAAAATATGACTGCTAAAGCGCCGCCGCCCATACCCATACCGAATACGGCTCCTCGATGCGCCATTGAAACAGGGCTGATCAGCTCAAATGCCGCCACCCCCATCACCGCTGATAGAACTAAACTAAGACCTAAAATCCAATATCGAAGCGATCGGCTCATATAAAACCGTTTTTGGATTTCTGAAAACTTCATTTTACGACGCAGCCATGCGGCTGTATCGGTAATCATATTTATGGGACAAACCCAGCTGCAAAATGCACGTCCGCCGATAATCCCGTAAAAGAGAGTGACGATAAGTGCCCCGGCTATGATGTCTATTCCCAATGTTGCACCTGTCACAGCGATTTGAAGCACTGCATACGGATCCGCTAAAGGAACTTTACCCATCAGTAATGAGGCACTTAGATCACCTCGTAGGATTTTCCATCCCCACGCATTCGCTCCGATATAGAGCACTAATATTGCGATTTGGGTAAACCGTCTCATCAAGAGATATTTATAATGTTTCATCACAGCCCACTTTCGTCATTGAGTGAATCAAGGGCACTTTTTTCACTTAATTTGGTTTTGGTGGACTCATGCGGAACTTCTTTCTTGACACTTTCAAGACGTTGTTCATCTTTAGGATCCCATCCTTTGATGTAATGATTTCCCGCTTCCCCCATCGCTAATGCTCTTGGTAAAACGTAAATCGCTGCTTTTTGAGTGACACAGGCATGTTCACACATACCGCATCCGGTGCAGACATCTGTATGTACAATGGGGACGAGAAACGCATGTTTTCCCGTCCGCTCATTTTTAGAGTATTCGATCGTAATGGCTTGACCCATTAAAGGGCAGGCACGATAACATGCGTCACACTGGATACCCCATGTCGCAATACATGATTCTTTATCGATAACCGCCAGTCCCATACGGGCTTTATTGATATCGAGCTTGGCATGTGCATTAACATAACTGCTGACCGAAGGTTCATTGAGTGCACCGCTCGGACATACCGGAACACAGGGAACATCGCTGCACATATAGCACGGTGTCGTACGTGGGGTGAAGTAGGGGGTTCCCATAGGAAGGTTATCCCCTGGCTTCGCCAGTTTAAGCGTATCATAAGGACACGCTTCCACGCACAATCCGCATTTAATGCAGTTTTTGATGAACTCTTCTTCTTTTAACGCACCCGGAGGGCGTAAAATCAACGGAGCGGCTTTTACCTCACCCACATAGGCACTCCATACCAACGCACCCATCGCACTGAGCCCGATTCCTCTCGCAATGGAGAGGAGAAAGCGGCGACGATCGTTTGAAGGAGAATTTTTCATGACTTTTTCCGTTACGCTTTATAGATTTTGACAGCGCATTTTTTATGGTCGATTTGTTTGGAAATCGGGCAAGTATGATCCAGACAAACTTTATTGATAAATACTTTTTCATCAAACCAAGGAACAAATACGAGTCCGCGCGGAGGTCGGTTACGACCGCGTGTTTCGACGTGCGCTTTAACTTTGCCGCGACGTGATTCGACCCATACCATATCCCCTTGTTTGACACCCCGTTTTTCAGCATCTTTCGGATGGATGTAACAGAGTGCTTCAGGGACAGCGCGATAGAGTTCAGGAACCCGCATCGTCATTGTTCCGCTGTGCCAATGTTCGAGCACACGACCGGTACAGAGCCAGATATCATAGTTAGCATCCGGTACTTCGGTCGGTTCCATATACGGTCGGAAGAAGATTTTTGCTTTTCCGTCCAAATGGACTTTCTTTTTATCTGTAACCCCTTGGAGATTACCCGATGGGATCTCTTTAAACGCATGTCCGTAGAATGAGAATGGTCCGCTGTTCGCTTTTTTAGCGTATGGATCGTATTTCGCGTTGTAGCGCCATGCAGTTTCTTTGCCATCCACAACCGGCCATTTCAAACCGCGTACTCTGTGATAGGTATCAAAGTCTGCGTAGTCATGACCGTGTCCGTCACCGAATTTACGGTACTCTTCCCACAGGTATTTTTGGAGGAAGAAGCCATACCCTTTAAACGGTTTGCCATCACTTCCGATAACGTTACGTTTATCCCCCGCAGCTTCAGAGTTTTGGTACCCTTTACCGACCGGATCAGGCCATTTAAAGCTTTTAGCAGTCGGATTGGCATACAAGACATCATAAAGGGTATCGGTTTCTTTGTATCCCATTTCTTTGGCAGCACCCATGACATCCGGTAATCCGCCCTCAAGCCCTGGGATTTTTTGCGCACCCCATACTTCTTTGATCGTAAAGCGTTTGGAGAGTTCAACGAACTGCCATGTATCGGACATCGCATCCCCTACCGGAGTTACCTGCTGACGCCAGTGTTGAGTACGGCGCTCCGCATTACCGTATGCACCCCATTTTTCGTACATCATGGCACTCGGTAAAATCAAATCCGACACTTTGGCCGAAATCCCCGGATAACCATCGGAGGTAACGATAAAGTTATCCATTTCACGAGCGGCTTTAATCCAGTGCTCCGCATTACCGGTATCCTGATACGGATTACACACACTTACCCATGCGAACTTCACTTTACCGTCTTCGAGGTCACGGTGAATCTGGGTGAAATGGGATCCGTTTTTCGGATTGATCGTACCGGCTGGAATGTGCCAGATCTCTTCGGCTCTTTTACGATGGTCTGGATTCATAACGACCATATCTGCCGGTAGACGATGACTAAAGGTTCCTACTTCACGAGCGGTTCCGCACGCTGATGGCTGACCGGTAAGGGAGAACGCGCCGCTTCCCGGTTTGGCTTGTTTACCAAGGAGGAAATGGATCATATACGCTTGTTCATTTACCCATGTACCACGAGTGTGTTGATTGAATCCCATCGTCCAGAAAGTGAGACATTTGCGTTTTTGTTCGATGTAAAGATCAGCCATTTTTTGAAGTTTGACTTTAAAATCTTCTATGCTCTCATCCGGATCACCTTTGGCAACATGTGCAGTATACTCGAGAGTATAAGGAGCAAGCCCTTTTTTGAACTCTTCAAAAGTGATTTGCCAATGATTATTAGCAGTTTCAGTATTTTTCATTTGAAGTGTATCACCCGCTTTATAGCCTAGATACCCAAGACTTACCCCCTCATCGGCAGTAAGAACTTTTGATTTTTGTTTCGCTGCGGTATCAAGTTCGCTTTTTTTGTATTTTGGATGATGAATATCTTCACGCAATCCGTATCCGATATCGACGGGGCCGGTAGCGAATACGATGTATCGGTTGACAAAATCCCAATCGATCGCTTCAGGGTGGTTATATACAATCTCACGGGCGATGTAGTTGAAAATTGCCAAATCGGTATTAGGTTTAAAGATGATCTCAACGTCGGCAAGGTCCATGGTACGGTGCTTATATGTTGAAAGAACGACGACTTGCACTTTGTCCGGATTGCTCAGTTTACGATCGGATACGCGAGACCAGAGAATAGGGTGCATTTCCGCCATGTTGGAACCGAATGCCACAATGGTTTCAGCCAGTTCGATATCGTCATAACATCCCGATGGCTCATCCGCACCGAAAACGTTCATGAACCCCGTAACGGCAGATGCCATACAAAGACGAGCATTCGGATCGATATTGTTGGTACGGAAACCTGCTTTCATCAGTTTAAGGGCAGCATTACCTTCTAAAATGGTTTGTTGCCCTGAACTGAACATAGCAATACCTGTCGGCCCTTTTTCTTTGAGAGCAGACTTGATCTGCACTTCCATCTCATCAAACGCACGTTCCCAGCTGATCGGTTTAAATTTACCATGTTTGTCAAATTGACCGTTATCATTCATCCGTAAAAGTGGCTGAGTCAAACGATCGGCACCGTACATGATTTTCGCGTTAAAGTACCCTTTGATACAGTTAAGACCACGATTGACGGGAGCAAGCGGGTCACCTTTGACCGCAACGATACGGTCGTCTTTGGTCGCCATCATAATTCCGCAACCGGTTCCGCAAAAACGGCATGCCGCTTTATCCCAGCGCCATCCCGCTTGCGCTTGGTTTGAGGCAGCCTCTACGCTTGCAGGAACTGCCATCCCTACTGCTGCTGCTGCAGATGCGGCGGCGGCACTTTTTAAAAACTCTCTTCTATCTAACGACATTGAAAACTCCTTAATGAAATCACGTTCAATCCATACCATACGGCTGGACCCCTTAAGATTTCCTTATGCTATGAAATGACTCATGCACTTCAAACATTGTAAAGCAATTCAAAAAAAAAGTATTTGATCTAAGTCAAAAGAAGAAGAAAAGAAGGATTGTATTTGAAACGCCTTTAGGCGTTTCGGATTGAATTAGCAGACTCGAGGTTGCTTTTGAGTTTTTTTAGACGTTGAGCGGTGTGGTGAAGTTCTTCACTTACCTGGATCATCATGTCTTCACTCTGTTCCAGCAGTTTTTCGGTTTCAGGAGCTGAACCGATCAGCATCGCGGTAGCGGCTTCGCTTTTTTCGACCGCTTCGGTAGCATTTTGGATCGCTTCTTCTACATTCTGTAAGAAGTATTCGATATGGGCGCATGCAATATCAAGTTCATTTCCGCGTTGAACACCGATGTTTTCATTTCCGCTGATCGATTTCGAGTGTTCCAAAAATTTGTCAAAATTTCGTTGAATTTGTAACGTTGTACGTGCCATATAAAGGATAACTCCAAAGGAGATAAGAGCTAACATGATTTGAATTCGATGAGCAATGACCCGTTTTTCCATCATATATTCTTGGTATTGGGTTACCGCCTGATCCATCAGGAGCAAGGTTCTATCCCCGTCATCATAGATAGTTTTCAGATCATAAAGATTATGGTCTCCTTGTAAATAATGGTCAATGAGGGTTCCCATTTTGTTCCAGTGATCGTATACTTTTAACATAGTTTTTTCGATTTTTTCGTTTGAAAAACCTTGATATTCGTTCGTGGCTGTACTGAGTTGTTTGAAATTGCGGTCAAATTCCTGACGTGCTGATTGGAGCCGCTCATACGCACCTTCTTCATCCAATAAAAGTCTGTGCAGCTCTAAAACGGTCCGCTGAGAAAGCATGCGCTGTTTTCCAGCTGTATTGATCACTTTGGCATCAAACTGTTGATCCGTATTGAGCCAAATATCAACGAGAATGATTGTAATAAGATTAAGAGACAGAATCATAACGATCCAACGTACTTTGGTGGATATGGATTGCATTTAGAGTCCTTCGTTGAAATATCGTGTCAGTTCTTCACGTTGTAAAACAACTGTTTTATGATCTTCTTCCATAATTAGCCCTTTACGGATAAATTTAGCCAATACCCGTGAAAGGGTAGCTGGCTGGATATTGAGTCGATATGAGATCTCCTGTTTTTTAAGCCGATTATACAGATCAAGCTGGTCATAAAGCATCTTGGCTACTTTGGCAGTGACGTCATATACCATTCCCATACTTACCATACAGTCCACTCGTTGTTTTTGATCGGCGAGGAGATTGACCAAATTGATTAATAGTGAAAAATCGGTTTTAACGACCTCTTTAAAAATTTTAAGATCGAATGATACCACACGGCTTGGAACTAAAAATTCTATATTACTGAAACAGCTGATCGTATTGCATTCGAGTGTACCGATATCAGTCAGTAGAGTTTGATCCGAGAGGGTATATAAAAAAACTTCGTTATCAAAGCGATCCACTTTATAGAGTTTCACTTCCCCTTCGACGAGAAAATAGACGCGGTTAATATCATCTTCCTCATACATCAAAATATCAGATGCATTGTACGATTTAAATTTGGAGGTTGAAGACAATAGGGATAGTTTTAAAGGATCGCACTCTTTAAAAAAATTAAGATCCTCAATCATAGATGTCATGGTTAACCTTTATACAGTGAAAATTTATGATAACGCAAACTACACATTTGATGATTGATGTAAATCAAGAAATTGCTCTTATGAATCGGTTACTATTGAATAATCGATAAAAATAAGGATCAAATATGTTGCGAGATCGTTTTGACCGTAAGGTCACCTATTTACGTGTTTCGGTTACGGAGAGATGTAATTTTCGCTGCCGCTATTGTATGGCTGAAAAACCCTTTAGCTGGGTACCTAAAGAAAATCTATTGAGTTATGAAGAGCTATTTGAATTTATCAAAATCGGAATCGACAACGGTATACGAAAGATCCGTCTTACCGGAGGTGAGCCGACGACGCGTGAGAATCTTGATGAGCTGATAACGATGATTCACACCTATGCACCCGATGTAGATATCGGACTAACCACAAACGGTTTCTTATTGCCTGCTCAAGCCGAAAAACTAAAAAATGCGGGATTACGACGTGTTAACATTTCTCTTGATTCTTTGAATGCTAAAACACTTAATTATATCGCACAAAAAGATGTTTTAGACCAAGTGCTCGCAGGAATCCGTGCAGCAGCCGATGCAGGATTATCCGTTAAACTTAACAGTGTTATCCTGCGTGGAATCAATGATCATGAAATTGTGCCGCTTTTTGAGTATGCACGAGAACTTGGTGCACAAATCCGCTATATAGAATATATGGAAAATTCCCATGCAAGCAATGCACTTCAGGGGTTACGGAGTGATGAAATCATAGAAATATTAGGAAAATCCTATCCATTCATTCCGATAGAGAAGGAAATGAGTGGACCGGCTAATTTGTATGAAACACCTGATGGGTATCGATTTGGAACGATCGAACCGCATCGTCATGATTTCTGTGCTACATGCGACCGTTTACGGCTTACGGCAGAAGGGGATTTAATTGGGTGTTTGTATTTCGAGGGAGCCAAAAGTATCAAAGAAGCAATTCGGGAAGGTAATATCAAAAAAGCTACCCAAATTTTAGAAGATGTCGTATTTAACAAACCTGAGAAAAATCTTTGGGGCATCGAAAATATCGAAGTATCCTCCCGTGCTTTTTATCGCACCGGAGGATAAATCTGTATCGATAAAGCTATTTTATAAAAATAATAAGTGAGTTTGTATGATTCAGTGGCTACAAAAAATGGAAATATCTAAAGCATATAAATTGTCAATGGTTTTGATTGCGTGTTTAGTAAGTTTATCTTTCTTTAACATTTTTTTTCTTATAGACAAACACAAAGAGTATGCTCAACTCATCAATCTCAGTGGTAAACAGAGAATGCTCGCAGAACAAGCTCATTCAACACTGCTACAGATATTTTATAATCCATCAGATGAAAATTACCATGAGCTTGAATCTATTTTAAAGACTATGCACAAAGATTATGTTTCATTAAAAAAATCGTTTATTAATATTGCCTTTGATGCCCCAAATATTTATACAAATGGATACAAAAATAGTGTTTTAAATGATTTGTACGAACCAAAAGCTTTATTACTACTTCCGAAAAATGATCAAAAAATTAGAGACATTTTGGATCATCGTGAACAGATAATTGGAGAGCTCAATCTTGTAGTCGAACAACTTCAGCAAAAAAGTGATAGTTTAAATGAACTTATGATCAAAAGGGGCGCTATTTTACTTTTAATTATTTTGATAACGTTGGGGATAATTTCCATACTTATTTTTCAGCCTTTATTGATGAGATTAAATACTCATCATCAAGTCATTACAAAATTAAATAGTGAACTAGAACTTAGAGTGCAAGAACGGACAAAAAGATTACAGAAAATGCTAGATATTGTTAACCAGTATGTTTATTCCAGCTATACAGACACTAAAGGCGTAATTACATATGTAACCGACGCTTTTTGTGAATTAAGCGGATATTCGCGGGAAGAACTTTTGGGTAAAACCCACAGTATTATAAAACATCCGGATTATAAAAAAAATGATTTTAACTCTCTTTGGCAAACATTATTAAAAGGAAATGTTTATAAAGGCATAATTAAAAATCGGAATAAAAATGGAAATGACTACTGGCTTGAATCGTATATCGTGCCTGATGAAAATGAGGATGGAACCATTATTGGTTTTCAGGCATTCAGACAAAATGTTACCGATAAAATACGACTTGAAGAGTTGAATAATGAACTTGAAAATCGTGTAGCCGAACGGACGAAAGAGATCGAACGGGTTGCAGTTACGGATTCCTTAACCGGACTTTTTAACCGCCATCGTTTTAATCAAGAGTTAGATGATGCATTAGCTTTGTACAAACGGTATCAAACTCCAGTAACCTTGGCTATTTTGGATATTGACCATTTTAAAACTATCAATGATACATATGGACATAATATCGGCGATGAGACACTCGTTATACTCGCGGAATTGCTGCAAAAACAAATGCGTCAAACGGATAAATTAGCACGTTGGGGCGGTGAAGAATTTGTTATTCTTTTTATTAATACTGAACTTAATGGAGCACTGATTGCAGCAGAGAGTTTACTTAAGGCTATCCGAAATTTGACCTTTAGAGAAGTTGGTCAGGTTACCTGTAGCATTGGATTGGCAGCATTGATACCGACAGATACTTCTAAGAGTGTTTTGCATCGTGCGGACACATCTTTATATAGAGCAAAAGAGCGGGGTCGCAATAGAGTATGTTATCAATATGTAGGCTAAATATTAATATTATAGACTTTGAAACCATTCCAGATTTTTATGCAAAGAGACAGTTTCACCCACAACAATAAGAGCGGGCGAATGGATATGCCGTGATTCATCAACGATGGTATCAAGAGTAGCAAATACCTGTTTTTGTGTAGGCATAGTCCCATTTTCTATAATGGCGCAAGGGAGTGACGAATCCAATCCGTTATAGAGTAAAGATCTGATGATTTTATCTAATCTATGTAATCCCATCAAAATAACGAGGGTTTCATTTTCCCGCAATACTCCTGCATCGAAGTCTTCAGAAAAAACTGTTTGATGCCCCGTAATAATGCGAAAGGAAGTATTGATACCCCGATGCGTTAGCGGAATCCCTGCATATGCAGGTACTGCGATTGCAGAGCTGATTCCGGGGATAATTTCAAATGCAATTCCATTTTTTGAGAGATACAGGGCTTCTTCGCCTCCGCGTCCGAATACCAGCGGATCACCCCCTTTGAGGCGGACTATTGTGTCATGTGTATGTGCATATGCCACCAAAAGAGCATTGATTTCCTCTTGAGGGAGAGTATGGAGGCTATCTTCCTTTCCGACGTAGATGAGAATTGCCTCTTTTTTAGCTTCACGCAATATCTCATCATTAATAAGTCTGTCATACACAATAACATCCGCTTGGTGAATCAGACGTAGTGCTTTAACCGTTAAAAGATCAGGGTCTCCTGGACCTGCTCCCGTTAAATAGACTTTACCACCCATACTTCCTCTTATAAATATTCATTTTATAGTATTGTAAACGAACTCATCCTTAGACTGCTTGACGAAAATCAATTTGTGAATATATCTTGATGTACGTCAATGGTTATTATTCCTTTACTCTCTATAATCGTAAATGTTTTTACTAGGAGTTAATAATGTCATGGATTTTATATATCCATATTCTCGCTGCATGTGCTTGGATAGGAGGGAGTATTGTCCTCTTTGGATTGGGTGTTTTTTTAAAAGACAAAGCAACTCAAGAAGCAGTATATGGCGCAATCGGGCCGTTTTACGGCTATTTTGAAACCGTGTGGCTGCTCATCTTAATCGGTACGGGATTCATTTTGGGAGACCATTTTCACCTGTTTACTGTGATCAATAGCGAAACAGAGCTTGGTTACTATGTAAAATGGAAGCTCTTGTTGGTTGCGGCTCTTAGCATAGCAACGATGATTCATCTCTATATTGCATTTTCTACCCATAAAAAAACACGCAGCTTGCGACAAAAGCTCCTCTCACGAGGGGGTTCGATGGCTATTTTTATTCTCAACCTAGCCATATTGTGGGTTGCGATTAACATTCGATCAATTTTATAAACAGGAGATATCCGATGATTACAATACCTAATGATGCACAAAAGATTGCAGTAGAAGACGCAACGGTTGATTTTGTCATGTTTAACAATGAAGGGACAACCTTTTATGTTTTCGATACTTCACGATGTGAACCACCTGAACCGATGGTTAATGCTATGGCCGGATTACGCTTGATCGATGGACCGGATAAGCACCTTATTATGATTAACCATAAAATGCCGATGGGGCTTTTCAATAAAATTGGTGACGATTTTGAAATTCAATCCCGTACTCGCGAAGACGGTTTGGCAGAAGCGATTTTTTCATTCAAAGGCTCTGTAGACTTGAATGATCCGCGCTACAGTGCAGCATGCCACGGATAGATCATGGTTCAGATATCGAGTGATTTTGCTCCGCCGCTGCGGATCATCGCTCCTTTTTTTATTGCAGGTACTTTGTTTTATGGGTTGAGTATTGCAGGACTTTTGTGCATCAATAATGATATTTCATGGCTTGATTTGCACTGGATCGGATTAGTACATACCTATTTGATCGGCTTTGTGATGATGATTATAATAGGTGCCTTGGCGCAGCTGCTTCCGGTGGTATTGGAGAAAGGGCATTGTTGTGTTGGGTTTTACCCGATCATTTTTACTTTTATAACGGCGGGGACTGTTTTACTGTTTTTAGGTTTTTGGCTTTATCCGTTGCTCCTCTCGTATGGCGGACTGATAATCATGCTTGGATTTGCCATATTCGGGGTTGAAGTCGTGCTGACCGGTAAAAAAGACCTCCTTCGAAACCTCTCCACCCGTTCAATGGGGTATGCCGTATTTTTTATGCTGATTGGGTCGTTGATAGGGTGGATTATGACTTTAGGTCTAGCGGGGACGATCAACTCCAATCCGACTGCCTTCATCGATGTGCATGCCATAACGATGTTGGGCGGGACTGTGATGATGATCGTTATCGGCATCACCCAAATCCTTCTCCCTATGTTCGGTTTGGCACACGGGTTTAAAAACACCCCCTCAATCTGGGCAGTCCGTATGATGGCTGCAGGAATAAGTGTGTATTGGATCGGCAAGATGCTATCTTTAGATCTGATCCTTTTTATAGGTGCTTTTTTTATTGTGTTAAGTGTACTTGCGTATGTCTTGCAAGTGATTTTGATCGCGCGCAAAAAAGCCCGAAAAGAGTTTGATATTTGGTTTCGCTCATTAGTTGTTGCCTATGTATCACTCTTTCTTGCGTTAGTGAGTTTAGTTGCTGTTGGATATGGAAATGAAAAAGGGTGGATACTTTTTGGATGGCTGTTTGGTGTTGGGTTTTTAGGATTTATGATTACCGGTCATTTGTATAAAATCATCCCCTTTTTAGTCTGGTTTGACCGCTACAGCCCATTGGTGGGGAAACAAAAAGTGCCAATGCTGCACCAAATGGTTCCAAAAAAAAGCGCTGATTTCCAGTGGGGGTACTCCGCTATCGGAATGTTCACCGTAGCGCTATCTTTGATTCTTAACAACAGTGATCTATGGCATGGAGGTCTCTCCTTTTTATTGATCGGGAGCGTGTTTTTAATCCGTAATGTCTTTTGGATGTTACGGTTCAAATAGGAGAATTACAATGGAACCAGTCACAAAATCTGAAGTTTATGAGGCTATCAGCACCGTAATCGATCCCGAAGTCGGATTCAACCTTGTTGAACTTGGTCTTATTTATGACGCTCAAATCGATGAGAACAATCATGTCAAAGTTATTATGACATTATCGACACAAGGGTGCCCGCTGCATCAGATGATGATGGAGTGGGTGAGAGAAGCGGTTGAACGACTCGAAACGGCCAATGGATGTAGTGTTGAAGTGGTGTGGGAACCGGAATGGAATATCACGATGGCCAGCGATCATGTCCAACAAGCCCTCACTGCTGGAGCAGGGATGTGGTAAAACTGAGGCGTTACCTCTATGCTTCAGCATGGATGGTGCTTTATTTTATCAAATGGCCGATTGTGCTGGGTATACCGTTGTTGTATACCTTAACAACGTTCGAACCCCATTTGATTATGAATACTCTATGGTTTATTTCTTTAAGTGCAATCATATGGGATATTGTCGTGAAATTTTTACAAGGGTAAATAGTTTTGATCGATAATATCAATAATCCCGATTTGAATAGATGTAAAAAACAAGAAATAAAGTATTGATAATTTTTAATAGTCATGTCATTCTGGAGAAACGTATGGAAATCACAGAAAAAAAATTAAATAAGCGTGAACGGCATAAAGCAACTTTGTCTCCATATGAATATTATCCGCAGATAGAAACACTGGATTTTAATGGGATCAGTGAGGGAGATGGCTTTTATTTGCAGGATTTCGGTATTTTTAATACTCCTATCGAAGAAGAAGAGTATACCCTGCGCTTGCGAATCAGTGCCGGGAGGATAACACCGTCTCAACTTCGTTCTATTGCCAATATTTGCCATAATGAGAATCTTGAGATAATCCTCACTGCACGTGCGGGTATGCAGTTGCATGGATTGAGCAGTGACAATGTGTTAAGACTGTTTAATCAGATCAATGCCCTTGGAATATCAACATGGCAGACATTTGGGGATAATGTCCGTAATATTGTTACCGATGTTTACGATGGACTTGGATGTTATAGTGTAATAGAAACCTATCCGATTATAAAAAAAATGGAAGAGTATTTTCTCAAAACACCGCATCTTGTGGGTATGCTGCCGCGTAGAATATCTACCGGTATTTCCGGAAACAGTGCTAACGTCACTTCCTTTTTTGCCAATGATCTTTATTTTGCACTGGCAAAGCGTGGAGATATTTTTGGATTTAATGTTTATATGGGTGGTAAAAATACGGAAATCGCCCGCAGTGCCGACATTTTTCTGCTTCCTGATGAGGTTGTATCTTTTTTTATAGCATTTATCGAAGCATTCAACAAACATGGATTACGTTTTACCCGCTCACGGACACGTCTTTTTTATCTGCTTGAAGATATTGGCATGGAAATATTTGTGGAACATATCGCACATGAATACCAAAAAACTTGGCAAAAAGCAGGCGAATTGGTTTTAGAAAAAGCTCTATTCTCACAATATCATCAGTTACGGGATGGAAGTTATGCTTTTTGTTATGAAAGTAATTTTGGACGTGTACGTGCGGAAGAGTTGAGTGCTATAGCGGATTTTGCCGAGGCACATTCTGCAGAGGTACGTATTGGTATTGATCATAATATTTACCTCTTAGGACTTTCTGAACAATGTGTCCCCTTTGAACAGCTCATAAAGAGCCAAACCGTTGTAGCGTGCGCAGGCAGTCATTATTGCCCTTACTCATTCTGGAATATTAAAGACGATGCACAATTGCTTCCGTTGGAAAAAATACATGAGCATCGTATTCAAATAGGAATTTCAGGCTGTGCAAAAGGGTGTGGAAGACATCAACATTGCGATATCGGGCTCATCGGACTGCGTACGAATAATTTCGGTGATACAGACAAAGGGGCTCGTATCTATATCGGTGCCGAACACTCTGCCGGTATCAGTACAGGAAGAGAACTGTTTGAGATGGTACCGCTTGAACATATTCGATCGGTGATCGATAGTATTATAGATGAGTATGAACTGAGCGGGTGTGATACGTTTGAATCCTTTTCCACAGATATATTAAATCAATACTCCGTAGAATTTATTGCACTATGGATTTTGGCGAAATTGGAAAGCGGTTCTACGATGACATTGCATGCGATAGATACTCAGGGTAATCTTTGTGAAGAAGATCAATTTATAATAGAAAAAGAGCTGCTTTTTCAGTGCTTTCCCAAAACATCGTATTTGCCACTGATTGATGACAATTTTAGTGATACGATACGACAGTTGAGCAAAAAACTATGGAGTGTTGGGAAAAGCGATACAGAGATCGCTCCTCAAATTAAAAAATTGCTTACCAGCAAAAAATACTGGGAAGTTTGAAACTTTTTGTCATCAAGGATTGAAATTTTTCAATCCGCCTTGAAGGTACATGACGTGTTTGAACCCCAATTGTTGTAGGCGTTGCGCTGCAAATACCGATCTTGGCTCCAATGCGCAATAAACCACGAATGTATCATCTTTAGAATATTTATCCAGGATTAGTTTTGGATATTTTATTTCGAGAAATCCCCGTGAAATCTTGACCTGACGGTCATACTGGATCGTACTTTTTTCCCATTCATCCGGATCTCTTACATCCAATAAAATGATTTTTTCATCTGCCATTAACTCTTTGAGTTTTTGAGGTTCGATAGGATCAACGTGTGCTTTTGCTTCTTTCAGCATTACTTTCGTTTCTTCGGATAATGACGGTGCATCCGCCCAACTTGATACAGATACTATGAGTAAGGTAAGTATTAGAGATGACATTTTAAACATTTGAATTCCTCTTAGAAAGATTCAAACATAGTAACAAATCAAGATAAGAAAAAATTTGATGTAAGTCAATATAATAAAGTAGGTTGAGGATTAATCGAGGATGTTGGTTGCGGAAACAGGATTTGAACCTGTGACCTTCGGGTTATGAGCCCGACGAGCTACCGGACTGCTCTATTCCGCGGTAAAAAAAGTGGGTTTCTAATGTCTATCTTTATATAGGGTAGAAGTCTAAGTCTAGATTGGTTGCGGAAACAGGATTTGAACCTGTGACCTTCGGGTTATGAGCCCGACGAGCTACCGGACTGCTCTATTCCGCGGTATAAAAGGTGGATGGGGAGGAGGGATTCGAACCCCCGAATGACTGGACCAAAACCAGTTGCCTTACCGCTTGGCGACACCCCAATGTTCTCGTTAAGAGGCCGAAATTATAGACACTTTTGTCAAATTTGTCAAGTGCTTCGATAATAACGGAGTTAAATAAGTACATTTTTTTGATTGTGATAGTTTTTTAACCCTTTTACTCTATAATTGCTTACTATATTAATTACAAAAGAGTATTGAATGTCAGCAGTGCAACGTGTTTTGGATGCTATCGAAGAATTTAAGAAAGGGCATATGGTTATCATGGTGGATGACGAAGATCGAGAAAACGAGGGAGATCTTGTTTACGCCTCGGTTTTTTCGACTCCGGATCATGTTAATTTTATGGCCACACATGCCAAAGGGCTGATATGTGTGGCCATAAATCCTTCTACTGCTAAACGTCTGAGCCTTGAGCCGATGGTTAAATCGAATACTTCTATGCATGAAACGGCTTTTACGATCTCAGTAGACGCTACGGTTGCTACAACAGGTATTTCAACCTATGAGCGCGATATGACAATCAAAATTTTGGCGAATCCTCTTTCTCACCCTTCGGAATTGGTTGCACCGGGACATATTTTTCCGCTCATCGCAAAAGAGGGCGGGACACTGGTTCGGATCGGACATACGGAAGGATCGGTCGATCTCTGCCGTCTTTCAGGTCTGGCGGAGTCTGCAGTCATATGTGAAATCATGAAAGATGACGGAACGATGGCTCGTCGTGATGATTTGGACGTTTTTGCGGTAAAACATAATCTTAAAATCGTTTATATCTCCGATATCGTTGAATTCCGTCTCGCGAATGAAACCCTGGTCAAAGCGGTTTCGGAAGAAGAGATCGAGTTTTTCGGCGTACATGTCAAAAAGTACGAGTTTGTCGATCACCAAAACAACCGACACACCGCTATCGTATTTTACAAAGCGGGAGAGACTGCAAACGTCAAAGTCCATAACGTTGTTCCGGATATCGACTTGCTCCTCAACCAAAGCAAATACGCCCATTTGATCGATTCGATCAATTATCTCAAACACAACAGCGGTGTATTGCTTTTCATCAATAAACCGCACCATCAGCAGGTCAATATGAAAGAGTACGGAATCGGGGCACAAATTCTAAAATCTCTAGGGGTGAAACACATGCGCCTCATTGCAGAATCAAAAATATCTGATTTTGCGGGACTTAGCGGTTTTGGATTGGATGTTGTTGAGACGATAAATCCCGCATAAAAATATTTATTGTTGTTATGCATTTTTAAGGGTAGATGTTTTACAATCAATGATTATAAGAATGGAGGAAGCAAAATGGAATTAAAAAATATTGCCAAATCGCTTTTGATAGCAGGGATGTTCAGCATGGTGGCGATCCAGTTCACCGGATGCGGTGCGGCGCATACTGCGATTAAGAAACGTAATCTGGATGTTCAAACGAAAATGTCAGAAACTATTTTTTTAGAGCCGACGGAGCCGGAAAAAAAGGTGATTTTTGTTGATGTCCGCAATACCTCTGATAAAGATATTGCAGTGAAAGAGATTCTCACCAATGCATTGATAAGTCGCGGATACTCGATCACCACAAGTCCTCAAAAAGCCTATTTTATGCTTCAAGTCAATGTACTGCAAGTGGGTAAAACGGATCTTCGCGGAGCTCAAAGTGCATTGGAAGGGGGATTCGGCGGTGCCGTTATGGGTGCTACTGCCGGATATGCCATGCATAATTCCAACTCAAATGCTGCGGCAGGCGGTCTGATCGGTGCTGCTGTCGGAGTGGTTGCGGATGCACTTGTAGATGATACCTACTATAGTATGATTACCGATGTACAGATCCGTGAGCGTCCGTTGGCAGGAGAGATGGTGACCCAAACTCAAAAAGCCAAGCTCAAACAAGGCAGTTCAACGAATGTGGATCAGGATATCCAAGGCGGTAAAATGGAGTGGAAAACTTATCGTACTCGTGTCGTGAGTACGGCGAATAAAGTCAATCTCGATTTTGCTGAAGCACAACCGGTATTGCAAGATGCATTGGGGAAATCACTCTCCGGTCTTTTTTAATCAACACTTTCCCGCCCCGTTTCGGGGCGCTTTTTATTCATCCATGTGAACAATAATACTCCTAAAACCAATCCGGTACTGTCCGCAAAAATATCTTCCAGCGATGCTTCACGTGTCGGTAAAAATGCTTGGACGACCTCAATAAACACGGCATAGAGTAACAGAGAAACAACGATGCGTTGCGTGCTGTGAGGAAAAGCAAACTTATATAAAAGTATCAAAACAGTAAAAGCGGCGGCATGATTGAGTTTGTCGCTCAAAGAGACAACCGGAGGAAGACCTGAATAATCGGGAAGAAAAGCGAGTGTGGATATTAGAATTAATGCAGTAAAAAAAATGATCTTAACGATCAATGTTTCATTGCCTTGATAAACGATTCATAGATATTTTCAAGCTGTAAGTCTTGTTCCAAAATCTCTTTATTGTCCTGAACCATATAGTGTTCCAATACAGCGACACGTCGGAGTAGGTATTCGAACATCTCTTTATTGATATCGGGAAGTTTGTTATGGCTGAATGGATCTTTGTCCCGCCCTTTTTGGATAACGTGAGCCGGAATCCCTATCGCCGTACTATTGTCGGGTACTTCACGAACTACTACGGAGTTCGCTCCGATCTTAGAGTTGGCACCGACCGTGATATTGCCCAGTACTTTAGCTCCGGCACCGATAACGACACCGCTTTTGATCGTCGGATGGCGTTTTCCGGCAATGAGGCTGACACCGCCGAGTGTTACCCCTTGATAGATCAAGACATCATCTTCGATAACCGTCGTTTGTCCGATAACGACACCGAAGCCGTGGTCGATAAAAACACGTCGTCCTATCGTCGCACCCGGATGGATATCAATGTTGGTAATGATTTGATTAAGCCCCATGATGAGACGGGCAATGGAGCGGAACCCTTTTCGATAGAAACGATTGGCGATACGGTACCAAAAGATCGCCCATACGCCCGGATAGTTAAAAAAGAGTTCAATTTTAGAACTTATAGCCGGGTCATTTTTATAAACGTTCGAAAAATCTTCGGCTATATCTGAAAAAAGTCCCAAATTCAATCCTTAGCGTGTGGTTCGGAGATACCCGTTTTGATAGAGGTACATTTCTAGTTTTTGAAGTGTATCACTTTTTTCTTCTTCTGTCCTAAAATCGCTAACAGCAAGTTTATTTTTAAGGTTGGTTAGAAGTTTTGAGGAGTCATATCCGATATCTTCGAGAATATTGAGGAGATTATCAGATTCCGTAAAGTTTTCAATCTCATATCCCGTGTCGTTGATGAGAATCGTACACTCACTCGGATGGGTAAATAAATTGTGATTCATCCCCAATGTCTCCTGGTAGGCTCCGACGTTGAAAAAACCGAGAAAATATTCTTCTTCATCCAAATCTATATCATGCAGATAGAGAGGGGTTTCCGGTTTAAAGCGGATTTCACCGTCACTGTCACAGGTAATATCCCACAAACTTGCTGCACGTATTGCCGGAACATCAAGACGATTTAACGGCATGATCGGAAATTGCTGTTGCAATCCCCAGTAATCGGGAATACTTTGGAAAATCGAACTATTGATCAAATACCGTTCTTGAAGTTTGACTTGAAGCCGTTCAATTTCAGGCATTGGGTTGTCCTGAGAAAGATAGAGCGATTTTTTGATGATCTGATGTACCAAAATCTCGGCGTTTGATCGGTCTTGTAAATCGATATGACCTAAATTAAACAATGTTAAAAGCGATTCCATATGATCGAGTGCATCATGCATGTATTCAATACAGGTGCGTGGTGAGAGCAGCGAATTAAGCTCTCTCAGCTCTTCGATGAGCGGTGGATTATTCTCTTTAAGTTTGAGTGATTTGGCCTGATAATCGTGTGAAAAAAGCTCTAGGACGGGAGCAATCAATACTGAGTGGGAAGCGACGATAAAGCGTCCTGATTCGGTGAAAATATCCGGATGCTCGACCCCTTTGGCATTCATGATTTCGCGCAGTAGAAACACCACACTGTTGGAAAACTCTTCCAAGGTATAGTTGCGTAAACGCCCCGATGTGTGTTGGGAATATTCGACCGCTAAACCACCGCCGATGTTGATCGCCCCAAGCTTAGTCGCACCCATTTTTTTCAGTTCGGCATAAATATTTCCCGCTTCGCGCAAAACCCGCTTGAGAGTCGAGATATCTTCCATTTGGCTTCCGACATGGAAATGAATCATGCTGAAATGCTCAACGAGATTATTTTCTTGGAGCATGTTCATTGCTTCAATGAGCTCGGTTGATGTGAGACCGAATTTAGAGCCTAATCCGCTGCTTTTAGCCCAGATACCGCTTCCCTCGGATTGTAGACGGATACGAATACCGATATTGGGTATTTTTAGATTGCATGACTGTGCGACGTCGATAATCCATTCCAGTTCACCCAACCCTTCGATCGTGATCGTGATATTATGGCCCATTTGGGCTGCCATAAATCCAAGGCGTACCATCTCTTCGTCTTTAAAGCCATTGACGGTAATAGGGGACCCGATAGCGGTTTTTGCCATGGCAATGGCAAGTTCGGCTTTGGAACCCGCTTCCAAACCATACCCGTATTTTTCTCCAAGTTCAACGATAGCGTCTACTGCCTCAGGAAATTGGTTTACTTTGAGAGGAAATACCGCACGGAATTTACCGGTATAATCGTTTTCAAAAATAGCACGATGAAAATTAGAGTACAAAAGGTCGATTTGTTTGCCGATCAAATGGGGAAAACGCAGAATCAACGGCCCGCGCAGATTGGTTTTACGAATTTTCTGGCTGATTTCAATGAGTGACGGGGAACTTTTATAATTAACTTTGACAACGCCCTGATCGATCATGAAGTTGTTTTCACCCCAAATGTCAATACCGTAATTTTGCATAGTTGTCCTTTAGAGAAGTTCGTTTATAGGGATGACTGACTCAGATTTTTCAACCAAATCTTTAATCCAAATCGTGTTATGAGCAAGCTCATTTTCCCCGATCACGGCACAATAGCGTGCATTGATGCGATCAGCTCCCTTAAGATGCGCTTTTAGTGAACGCGGCTCGTATTCTACGACAGCTTTTTGGGTGCGTCGAATTTTTTCAGCAGCCAAAAGGACAGGGGTGATCGCTTCTGCATCCATAGCACCGAAATAGTATCCCTCGCGTTGTGGCTCAGGCATGACGATGAGTTCCATCAATCGCTCGATTCCGAGTGCAAAACCGACCGCGGGAGTCGGTTTTCCATCCAGAAATTCGATCAGTCGGTCATAGCGCCCGCCTCCGGCGATAGCGCTTTGGCTCCCGATGTTATCACTGACAAATTCGAATGCGGTTTTAGAATAATAATCCAATCCACGGACGAGGTTGGTATCGATTTCATAGGCGATAGCATGTTGGTCCAAAATGGATTTTAGGGTATCGAAATCGCTTTGGCATCCATCGCACAGATTATGGATAAGTTTTGGAGCATTGACGTATAGACTCTGACACGCTTCGTTTTTACAATCGAGCACACGGATCGGATTGGTCAGTTTACGTCGTTCGCAATCGCCGCAGATCGCGTCTCCACAGCTCTCGATAAAGGAAACGAGTTTTTCGCGATACGCGGGCATGCAGTTTTGGTCTCCGAGGGAGTTGAGCTTCAGGCGGTACCCGATTCCGAGCGCTTTGAGAATATCGGCGACCATCATGATCATCAACGCGTCTTCATAGACCGATGCAACACCAAAGCTTTCTACGCCGAACTGGTGAAACTCTCTTAGGCGACCTTTCTGGGGGCGTTCGTATCGGAACATTGGACCGTGGTAATAAAAACGGTGGATTCCCCCTTTTTTATCCAGTTTGTGCTGGACAAATGCACGGACGACTCCTGCTGTCCCTTCCGGCCGAAGGCAGACATCGTTTTCCCCTTTATCGGTGAATTGATACATCTCTTTGCCGACGATATCGCTGGATTCTCCGACGGAGCGTTTGAACAGAGCCGTTTCTTCGAGCAGGGGAGTTTCGATGTAATGAAACCCGTATCGTTTGGCGATAGTGGAAGCTGTGGCTAAAAAATATTCAAAACGTTCATAGTCCTCGGAGAGGATATCGTTCATTCCGCGCAGAGATTGGATCATAAGGCTCCTTTGATAAGGGTGGTAATTTCATTCGTAATTATATCGATAGATTGTGTCGCATCGATTACATGGGTTTGAATTCCCAATGCATAGGCGGATACGATTAGAGACTCTTGAATCGATAGCAGATAGTCAATCCCACGTGATTCAATCACGTCATGCTCTTTTTGATTCAAACGATTTGCAAGTTCGTCGGGTGTGAGTTTAAGGATAAAAACCGTGTCCGGCAAAGTTCCGTTGGTCGCGAGACGGTTAAGCAGGACAAGGGTCGATTCATCACATAAGTTCTGGACACTGGCATATGCCATTCCCGAAACAGCGGAACGGTCGCTGATAATAAGTCTGTTCATATTGGGTAATATTACAGCTTCGGTATGTTCGGCACGATCCGCTAAAAAGAGTAAAAGCTCTGCTGTTTTGCTTTTGAGATTTCCGTGTAAGACCATGTTGCGGATTTCAAGACCTGCAGCAGTACCACCCGGTTCTTTGGTAATCAGAGCATCCGGAAAGTGTGATCGGAGTGCTTCGATTTGAGTGCTTTTTCCGGCAGTATCGATCCCCTCTATGGCAATGTACATGATTTCATACTCCAGATAACGTTTTGGACCGGTGCGGGGAGGAGATGCTCCGTTTTGCCGTTAAATTTCAACAGATTACGGACAATGGATGAGCTGATAAAGGCATGTTTGAGCTTCGGCATCAAATAGACGGTTTCGATATTGGGATCGAGGGAGTTGTTAAGATACCCTAATTGCAGTTCAAACTCAAAATCACTGACGGCACGAAGTCCGCGTATGAGAACGGTGGCTCCAAGTGTGTTTGCGAGTTCAACCGTAAGATTATCAAAGCCGACAACCTGAACCCGTTCTAAACCTCTGACTGACAGTTTAACCATATCGACTCGCTCTTGTAACGTAAACATCGGTTTTTTTTCCTGGGAGTCTGCAACCGCAACAATCACTTCGTCAAACAGTTTGATCGCCCGCTCAATAATGTCGAAATGTCCGTTTGTGATAGGGTCAAATGTACCCGGATAAAGTGCAATTTTATGCATTGTGATCACTCCAGCGTTTATAGAGATCGTTTGGTATGCCGAGAAGATCGAACCATTTTCCGATCATAAAATTTTCCATCTCTTCAAGGCTGTTTTGCTCACCGTAATAGGCCAATACCGGGGGAGCGATAATAACTCCCAGCATGGAAAGTTTATGCATGTTTTCCAATGCGATCGGTGAAAACGGTATCTCACGCGGAGCGAGTATGAGGGTGCGTCGTTCTTTGATCATCACTGCAGCTGCACGGGTAATAAGATTATCGGCAATACCGCAGGCGATTTTCGCGAGTGTATTCATACTGCACGGGGTAATAATCATCGCATCGGCACCATAGGAACCGGATGCGACCGATGCCCATATTTCGTTGTTTTGGTGAACCTTCAGGTTCTCTTCTTTGTCCAAGACTACTTGGGCATGTTCGGAAAGGATAAGATGCTTTTGAACCTCGGACGGGAGGGTGTGCAAGAGTTTAAGTCCTAGAGCCGCACCGCTTGCACCGCTGATCCCTACGACGATTTTCATTGAAGTTCCACCCGATTTTCTCCGATCACTTTGGCTTTGGCGCGTTTGCCGTCATTTTTTTGGATTGTAATAATATCATAGAGTAGCCCCTCTTGTGTTGCGGTGGCCTCAAACTCTATGACAACCGCTCCGTTTTGGAGTTCAACCGTTACCGGAGTATTTTTTAAAACCAAGGGGATCTCTTCGATATTTCGCAGCGTTAAAAGCTGCATAGGCTTGAGGCTGGAGCGAAACCGAGAAGGGTGTGCGGGAAGTGCCGTAAGAGGCTTGTCTTTGAACGATTGGAAGGGGATGGTTTTGAGCAGAGTATTAAATCCGTTCAGGCTCTCTTTTCGAGATACCTTTTGGTTGGTATGGAGTACACCGAGCGTGGCATTGACGGTGTAATCGAGATAATGTCTGAGCCCTTCATTGTCGAGGATATAAAACGTCCCTGTAGCATTTTGATAAAATCGTTTATCAAACTCACCGTGAACGTTTTTACCGAGCTTTGCTAAATAACCACGCGGGGTGATGATGATCTCTTGAATATGGATTGTCGGATAAAACTCAGTAAGCATTTGTGCCAACTGCTGTTTGATCGGTGTAAAGTCTATCGGGCTGTGACGGGTAAAATTGATATAACGGGTTTTTGAAATATTGAGCTCAAACCCGTTTAATTCAAAGGTTTTGGCAATAATCTGAGCATCGATACGATATTGATTTTTATCGGCAGGAATTTGCAGAATTTCAAACTTTTTAGGTATGTTGGGAACGAGATCATCCGAATAGACGGTATAGTCGGTAAATTCATAATTTTCGCTCAATTCATAAGCACTGAGGCGGAGACAAAAAAGAAGTAAAATGAGGAGTCGTTTCATCGTTGAATTGTAACATACCGAAATTTGTTTTTCATTAGCTTTACGTTATTCTTAGGGGAAGTAATAGAGTAAGCGAGTAAAATGGTTTTTAGACAAAAAGATTTTTTATCGGAATTGGATGCAGAAGAAAAAAAGCATATTCGCGGTGAACAAGTAACGATTGCTTTTAAACAATCCTTTGCATCGGTTTTTCCTCTCTTTTTTGCCGGATTGGTTGTTTTGTATCTGTTTTTTCAGACGTCTATTTTTTTGATAACGGTTTTCTGGTTTATAGTCGTAATGATCACGTTAGTATGGCGTTTGCAGGTACTGTATACTTATCGTATGAATCCACAACGGTACGACAGTAATGCTTGGGAAAGAAAATTTTACTATGTGATGCTTACTTCGGCATTTGTATGGGGCAGCGTGGCATTTTTTATTTTTAAATCTCCTAATGCGCTGCATCAATTTTTTCTCATCTTTCTGATTGCCGGAATCGCATCGATTGCATCGGGTACTTTGGCATCATTGTTTGGATTGGCAATTCTTTTTCTATTTTTTCTCCTTATCCCTTTGTTTGGTGTGATGTTTTTTAACGGCGGTTTGGAATACCATATGATGGGTATTTTGGTCGTTACTTTTTTTCTTCTTTTAGCAAGTGCATCCCGACGAATACATACTAATATTTTGAGTTCGCTCGTATCAAAAACGCTTCATGAAAAAGCGACACAGGCGTGGGCCCTTTCAGAAGAGCATTTTCAAACGGTTTTTAAAGAAGCTCCGGCAGGTATTTTTTACTACAACAGCGATTTGATAATCATAGACTCTAATGTTGAGATGATGCAAATATTGAAAATCGATAAGGCACATATCATCGGTTTGGATTTGAAAAAATTACCGGATCACTCCTTATATGAGGCGCTCAATGCGCCTTTCGGCGCTAAAAAAGGGTATTATGAAGGCCCATATACGACCATGATCAATAAGATTGATCTTTGGATTACGCTGCGCACGTCTCCGATGTACGATTCTAAAAAAAATATCATCGGCGGGGTTGCCATCGTTACGGATATTACCGAACGGATTAATGCCGAAGTTAAGATCAAGCATCAGGCCTATTTCGATGCGCTCACCGATATTCCGAACCGTGTATTGCTGAAAGATCGGATTGAACAGTCTTTGGCCCATTATCGACGTCATCGCAGTTTGATTGCGATCATGTTTTTGGATTTAGACCATTTCAAAAGCGTTAATGACTCGTTAGGGCATCATATCGGCGATTTGCTTTTGATTGAAACGGCAACCCGTTTGACCTCTATATGTCGTGAAGAAGATACGGTAGCACGTCTTGGAGGGGATGAATTTGTCATATTATTGAATGAACTCGGAACTGATCCGCTTAGTGCCGCCAACAAAGCAGAAAAGATTGCCGAAAAAATTCATGAAGTGCTTTCACACCCTTTTAATGTCGGACAGAGTGAACCTATTATGACCAGTTCCAGTATCGGAATATCATTGGTGGGTTCTGACAGCCAAAATGCGGATGATTTACTTAAATATGCCGATACGGCAATGTACCAGGCAAAGAAAGAGGGGAGAAACACGACCCGCTTTTATCAAACCCAAATGGATGAATGGATTAAGAAACGGCTCTTTTTGGAAAACGGTATGCGTCATGCAATCAAAAACGGTGAATTGGAACTCTATTATCAACCTGTCATTGAAATCAAAACCAAAAAAATTATCGGAGCTGAAGCGCTTTTGCGATGGAATCACCCTGAAATGGGGCTGATAATGCCGGATGAGATGATCAGTATTGCAGAAGAGAGCGGACTTATCGTACCGATTGGCGAATGGGTTATGAAACAATCCTGTACTCAGTTTATCGAATGGAAAAAACACCATCCGAAGGGAGGCGAAATTGAGCGTATCGCTATCAATGTCAGTGCGATACAGTTTAGACAAAATAATTTTGTCGATAAAGTGATCGCTATCGTTACCGAAACGGGAATTTTGCCCTCAATGGTCGAAATAGAACTGACTGAATCGATGATTATCGACAAACTCGATACTGTGATCGAGAAGATGCAACGGCTTCGTGAATTCGGGATTAATCTCTCTATGGACGATTTCGGTACGGGATATTCATCACTTGCTTATCTCAAACGGCTTCCCTTTACGACATTGAAAATTGACAGAAGCTTTATACGCGATATCATGAGCGACACAGATGATGCGGTATTGGTCGAAACGATACTCACTATGGCGAAAATCTTTGATCTTGATGTCATTGCCGAAGGGGTGGAGACGGTCGAGCAGTTTGAATTTTTAGAACGGCACGATTGCCGTTATTTTCAAGGGTATTTGTGCAGTAAGCCGGTACAAGTCAATAAGTTTGAAGAACTTCTTAGTTTTGATGTTCAGAGTTGTAATTCGCGCGTATAAGTGCCAATACGTCATCAATACTCAAATAGGTTGAGATGGAGACGACAGTTTCATCAATGACGACGGAAGGGGTACTTTTGATCCCGTACGAGAGCATCCGGTGGAGATCGGATGTTTTTTCGAAATTGATCTCATATTCTTGTGACGCGATAGCGGTTTCAATATTGTGAGCGATTTCGCGGCACATTTCACATCCCGTTCCAAATAGTATAATCTGCATTAAAATTTTTCTCCTATGATTTCGTTGGCCCTCATGATGGCTTTGTCGATGTGATCGACGATATTGTCTTTCCCGATTTTATCATCGATATGCGATGTCCCTATAAAGCGGCGTACTTGTGGATTGACCCCTGAGAGAATCAAACGGGTATGGTTGTGATGAAGCCGTTCGTGCAGTACCTCAAGTGCATGTAAACCTGCGGCATCGATGAGGGGAACATGGCGCATGCGCAGTATAAAGATAATCGGCGGTTTTTCAAACAGCAGCAATGTGTCAACCAGCTTTTCAGCAACGCCGAAAAAGAGCGGGCCGTCAATCTCATAGACTTCGACACCTTCCGGAATTTTTTTATTATGGATGGAATCAGGATCGTCTTCTTCACTCTCCACCGCTCGGATTTGCGTCGATTTCATCATTTGGTCGATAAACAGTATGGAAGCAAGGGCTATCCCGGCTTGGATCGCAAAATTCAGGTCGACCAGTACTGTCAAAAGAAATGTCACCAAAAGGACGATCCGATCGCTTCGAGGTGAGTGCATAATCTCACGAACGTGTTTGATTTCCGACATATTCCATGCGACAACCATCAAAATTGCCGCTAATGCTGCCAAAGGGACTTTAACGATCAGGGGAGAGAGGAGCAGCATAAAAACAAACAGCCATAGAGCATGCATCATTCCGGCTATCGGAGAACGGGCACCGGCTTTGATGTTCGTCGCGGTTCGTGCAATAGCACCGGTAGCGGGAAGACCGCCGAAGATGCCGGATGCGATATTGGCAATCCCTTGACCTAAGAGTTCGGCATTCGGTTTATGACGGGTACCGGTCATTCCGTCAGCGACAACAGCTGAAAGGAGCGATTCGATAGCGGCGAGGGTTGCGATGGTGATTGCATCGGGAAGTATAAGTCGCAGTTTGTCGAATGTTATTTCGGGCCATACCGGAGAAGGGAGCATTGATGGAATAGCACCGAAACGGCTTTCTATCGTATCGATGGGGAGGTTAAGCCCCCACACGGCAAGCCCTGAGAGGGTGACAACGATGATAGGGCCCGGGATTTTCGGAAAATAGCGTTTGGAGAGGAGTATGATCCCGATCGAGGCCAGTGCAACGAGGACTGCGGCAAAGTTGGTTTCGTGAAGATGGGCGACATAGACGGTGAGTTTATCAATGAAATCGGGTGGAACGGTTGTGATGGAAAGACCGAAGAAATCGCGAATTTGTGAAAATGCGATGAGCAGAGCAATCCCCGATGTGAATCCGACAATAACCGGGTAAGGGATAAATTTGATCATCTCTCCCGCACGGAAAAAAGCCATAACTATTAAGATCATCCCTGCCATGATGGTTGCGAGGACGAGTCCTTCATAGCCGTGTTTCATCGCAACGGTAGCAACGGTTACGATGAATGCTGCTGTCGGGCCGCCGATCTGATAACGGCTGCCGCCGTGTGCCGAGATTAAAAATCCTGCGACGATAGCGGTAAAGAGACCCCGTTCAGGGGGGAGATTTGACGCGATAGCGATGGCCATTGCGAGAGGAAGCGCAACGATGGCTACGGCAAGACCGGCGATGGCGTCGGCACTGAAATCAGGCCATGAGTAGCCTTGTCGACGAAAGAGGGTAACGAGTTTAGGCTCCAGAGAGTCGTGAACCTTGCGTAGCATCGGAGAGCATCCTTGGATAACGTGTCCGAAAGTGTAGCACTTGATTTCGGTCAAGTCAAATGATTCGCTATCGCATTATAATCACAAGCAATATTTCAATAAAAAGAGTAAAGATGAATGCTCCCTATTTTTTTAATCTTATACCTCAGATTAGCATGTTTGATCCGCTGGCTGAAGTGTTGGGTGCAGCAGAAAACGGCATGCTGGAATACAGTTACCAAGATGTCGTGAAATTGGCAGGGCACTCGTGCCCAACGGTTGCAGGCGCTTTTTTGATGACACGATCCGGATTAAAGTCGCTGTACGCTGAGGAGATACCCGTTCGGGGTGAGATCAAAGTGCTGATGAAGGGTAAACTTGGAGATGGTGTTGTGGGAGTAATCGCCAATGTCGCTTCAATGATTACCGGTGCAACCGAAAAAGGCGGTTTCCATGGATTGGGCGGGAAGTTCGATCGGAGAGATTTAGTCTGTTTTGAAGCGGACATAGAGAGTGAAATGGCTTTAGAACGAACCGATACCAATGAACGTGTCCTTTTGGACTATGATCCATCATGTGTGGAAGCAGATCCCCGAATGGGGGCATTGCTTCCTCATATTCTCTCCAAAAAAGCCGATGAGGATGAACGTAATCTATTCGGAACGCTTTGGCAAGAGAGGGTGCGAAAAATTATGATCGATCATTGTGATGATGAACGTCTGATTCGCTGTAGAAAAGTAGTGGGAGAAAAATGATGAAATTGGTGTGGATAACAGTATTGGCGGGATATACGCTGTGGGGTATGGATGGATACGGTGTATATCAAAAACACTGTATGAAGTGTCATGTGGAAATGATGGAGAAACAAGAGGTGATGAAACATTTAGCCACGCTCAAAGCTCCGCCTATGGTCGAGGTATCAAATCGGCTCAAAGAAAATATCATTATCGCCGATGAGGACAACGATGTGAAACGGCGTGTGATTGTTGCATTCATCAAAGACTACATTCAAAATCCGAGTGTTCAGTACAGTATGTGCCATCCTATGGCGATAGAAAAATTCGGGATTATGCCTTCGCTCAAAGGGAAACTCTCCGAAAAAGAGCGCCAAGCCGTGGCAGAGTGGGTGTATGACCGATACAGCGGAGTGACATTTAAATAACCGGTTAGGGCGTGTTGCGGAATGTCCCGATTACTTTGTCTTGAAACGCGTTTAATCCACCCTCAAGCCACAGAACGGCAGTTTGATTAAAGAGTTCACTTTCCAGATTCGCCGCTTTCGCTTTGGCGGAAGCGAGATCCGCAATTGATCGGCTGAGTTCATCGGCACCGACGAGCTGGTTCTCAAATCGTCCGCGTGTAAGTTTGGCGTATTCGCCGGAGGCTTTTACCTGCATCCGTGCACTTTCAAGTTTGCTTTGGGTGGCATGCATATCCAGATAGGCGTTCTCGATTTCCGTACTGATACGATGTTTATAATCCTCTAGTGTGATTGAAGATGCAAGTCTGGCTGCCTTTGCCGCTTCCGTCGTATGGATGTCGCTGAAACCGCTGAAAAGATTCCATGAAGCGGAAACTCCTGCATAGCTTTTATTGCCGTTGGTGTAGCCGTCACCGTCAAACTCCAATGAATCCCCCTGACCTTTGAGACTTCCGATGAGTGCGACAGTGGGATAATATCGGCTTTTGGAAATCTTTACGTCACTTTGGGCAATATCCATGGATTTGGACAGAGCGAGAACATCTTCGCGTTCTGCCAATGCTCGGGCTAAAATGTCGTTTTCGTCCGGAATGGAGAGAGTGTTTTCCGGTATATGGGCCGAATCGATCTTTACACCGGTGAGATAGCTGAGTTGATTGAGCGCTTGGGATTTGCGGTTTCTACTCTCGGTAATCTGTGCATCGATTTCAAATTTTTTGGCTTCGATCGCATACAGCTCCGCAGGGGCCAACATACCGTTGTCATAAAGTCCTTTGGCCTTTGCATACGATTCGCCGATCGCATATTTTGCCTCTTCCTGCGCTGCAATAATTTCATCGGCAACGGCAACGGCACTGTAGAGTTTCGTCGCGTTGACATAGAGGTTTCGTTTAAGATCGGCTACTTCCAATGCAGCTTTTTCATGGGAAAATTTTGCTTTTTCGATAGAGGAGCTGATGGCAAAACCACTGAAGAGAGGGTAGGTCAGCGTAAGTGAGCCTTCCGTATGGTTTTTTGTCCCCATCGGAAGTTTCATCGATCCAAATGTGACGGTAGGGGTATCTTGGAATTTAATAGCGCTGAGACTGGCATCCAATGTCGGCAAGTTTTTTCCCTCAGCCGCTTTATAACTCTCATAAGCGGCTATCTCCAATTGCTGTGCACTTTGGAGCATCAGGGAATGATCCAGAACAGAGATAACTTCGGGGTAGCTTTGAGCCCAAATCCATGTGGGGAGAATAAAAAGAAACAATCGTTTCACACGAGATCCTTGTTTGGTTTAACTACAAAAGAAAAGAGATCATTTTGACCCAATTGTATTCGCCACAAAATTAATTCATTCTTAGTTAAGCAAGAAGAATATAGTATAGCTACAATATACTGTAATAGCAAAAAAAGACGAATCGGAGAAATGGATAGTATGCTTCAGATCGCTAAAAAATATTGGTTGGGTGTTGCTGCCGCAGTCCTTTTTGGCATTGCAGCAGTGTTGATTTATCTCAAACTTCATACCAAAGAACTTCCTGAGAATTTGGTGCAGGGGAGCGGGCGAATCGACGGCGATTTGATAAATATGAATGCAAAATACCCCGGTCGTATCGCTAAAATGGATATTTATGAGGGCGAAGCGATACAAAAAGGAGCCGTTATCGCGATTATCGACAGTGCGGAGCAAAAAGCCCAAAAAGCCCAAATTGATGCCCAGATTGAAGCACTGATACAGCAGCTTGCCGCCAGAGAGATCGAACTCTCCATTGCAGAAAAAAGTCTCCCTGAATCTTTGGTCAAAGCAAAAGCAAACAGTTCGATAAAAAAATCACAGCTGGATGAGCTCGATGCGATGATCAATACCCAAAAAAGTGTGGTCTCCCAAGATCAGCGGGACAGTGAACGTTTGAACAATCTTTTTTCCAATCGTCTGATTGAAAAACATCAGCTCGAAATGGTTATGTTGAAACTTCAAGGTGATAAAGACCAGCTTTCTTCGTTAATGGACAAACGCGAGCAGCTCAGTAAAGCGATCGATATATCGCAAAGCGATCAGGTTGAAGCTTCTGCTGCTCAGCAAAAAATCGCAGCATTGCGTGAGGGGATCAAAGCCTCGGAATCGGGGATCAAAGCATTAAAAGCTTCTCAAACACAGATGAATGCCGTTCTTTCCGAAATGGAGCTTCGATCTCCGGTGGATGGATTTGTTATGGAAAAGATTGCCAATAACGGTGAAGTCATCGGTTCGGGAATGGCGGTCGCGACCTTGATTGATCCGAAGAGCCTTTATCTGAAAATTTTTGTCGATACGCTGAAAAACGGGAAAATTAAAATCGGTGATCCTGCCGTCATCTTTTTAGATTCTGATCCCGATCATGCCATTGCGGCCAAAGTGGCTCGGATAGAGCAAAAAGCAGAATTTACCCCAAAAGAAGTAAGTGTAGCGAGTGACCGTATCCAGCGGGTTTTTGCCGTACATCTGCAGCCTCTAAACGTAGATCCTCTTTTGAAATTAGGGATTCCGGCCGTGGGTGTTATCTCATTGGATGGTAAAGGGCTGCCTACGAGCTTGCATGCAGTACCCGAATAACACGGATGCAGACGATGGGAATGCTGAACCTTGGACAAGTGAGTGTCTCGCATAACAAACGCATTGCGATCAAAGACGCTTCCTTAACCGTCAACGAAGGTGAAATTATCGGTTTTATCGGTGCCGACGGTGCCGGCAAAAGTTCACTGATGCACGCTATTGCGGGTGTGATCCGATTTGAGGGGGAGATCTCCTTCCAAAATCATATTTATCACTCTCCTTCCGAAGCTGAAAAGCTAAAATCACAGATAGGACTTATGCCTCAGGGGATCGGATTAGTGCTTTATGAACTGCTCACGGTCGATGAACATCTTAGTTTTTTTGCCAATATTCGCTCTATCAAGCAGGATGAGCGTTTTAATGAATATAAAAACAGACTGCTTCGTATGGCAGGTCTGGATAAATTCGTCGACAGAAGAGCCGGCAACCTGAGCGGTGGAATGATGCAAAAACTCTCTTTGATCTGTACACTTCTGCATCGTCCGAAACTTCTGATTTTGGATGAGCCGACTACGGGAGTCGATCCGCTGAGCCGAATTGAGTTATGGAAGATCCTCGATCAAATACGCCGTGATGAGGGAACAATTGCCATTGTCAGTACGGCATATATGCAAGAAGCAGCGCAAATGGATCGGGTATTGCTGTTTGATAACGGAGAGATTATCGCTCAGGGAAGTGCGAAAGAATTGATCGAATCGGTACGGGAGATGACGTATGCCTTAACTCCATCTGCGAGTAGTGATTCGATGAGTACCCTCGATACAACCTATTCGCTGGAGCCGCTTTCGGCTGAACACACTGAACCTACACTGGAAGCTTTGTTCTTTGTCAATGCACTTCAAAAAAAGCGTCTTCTTCCTCCTGTCGAAATAACTCCACGTGACGGAGATAATACTTTTTCTTCCGTAGTAATGGAGGCGCGCGGGTTAAGCAAGATCTTCGGCGATTTTGTCGCCAATGACGGCGTTGATATTCAGCTGAACAGAGGGGAGATTTTGGGACTGCTCGGTGCCAACGGAGCCGGTAAAACGACCTTTATCAAAATGCTTTTGGGACTTTTGCCGATTGACGGTGGAGAATTGAGTCTATTAGGAAAACGGATAGCCACCGCTAAAGATCGTCAGGCGCTTAAAAGTTCCATCGGCTATGTGAGTCAGCATTTTGCTCTCTATAACGATATGACGGTGCGGGAGAATCTCCATTATTTTGCTTCTATGCATCAGATTCCGATGGATACAGCGATCAAAAGAATAGCCCGGTATGCGGCGGAACTTGGATTTGAAGGGTATATGGATGCGATCCCTACGGAACTTCCGTTGGGGATTAATCAGCGGTTCTCACTTGCAGCCGCACTCTTGCATGAACCGGTGATATTGTTTTTGGATGAGCCGACATCGGGAGTCGATGCGATAGCGCGTGCCCAGTTTTGGCAGCTGCTGGTAGCACTCAAAGAGAAATGGAAAATTGCGATTTTGATTACGACGCATTACATGAGCGAAGCGGAATTTTGTGATCGGATCGTTCTGATGCGTGACGGGCGCAAAGTTGCGGACGATACGATTGCTAATCTGTATGAGGCACATCCGAACGCACAAACATTTGAAGAGATCTTTTTGGAGTATTACCGATGAGGAAGGGGATACTCAAGGCCTATATCCTCAAAGAGATGAGCGAACTTCTACGATCACGGCTGATTATTATGGTTTATCTTTTGCCGACGATGCTTATGCTGTTGTTCGGATACGGGATACGGATGGAGGTGACCCATGCGAGGATCGCAATTATCGATAATGATCAAAGCCGTCTTTCAAATCTGTTGGTAAGCAAGTTTGAACACTCCAAATATTTCAATACGACAACAACCGTTATGAATGAATCCGAAGCTCTGAGAAAGATTAAGCAAGCCCAGAGCGATGCGATTATTATTATCCCTGCCTCTTTTGAAAAACGGCTGTTGAAGGGACAGTCTACACAGATCGGAGTTTATGTCGATGCGGCTTTTCCAAGCCGCGGTTCGACGATAGAGAGCTATGTGCAGGGGGTGATTCTTAATGCGGCGGCAGGCTTGATTCCCAATGCAACGAAAGGCTCCATTGAGATCAATCAGAGAACCCTCTTCAATCAGGCTATGCGGGATGAAGATGCCATTGTTCCGGGTCTGATCGGATTAGTCCTGCTGGTAGCTCCTGCTATCATCGCCGCATTGCTTATCGTCAAAGAAAAAGAGAGGGGGACGATTTTCAATTTTTATGCATCACCGCTTTCAAAAGCGGAGTTTATAGCCGCAAAACTGATTCCGGTTTTTTTGCTCCATTCTCTCAATATTTTTATTCTGTTGTTGTGGGCTCTGTATCTTTTTGAAGTTCCGTTTCGGGGGAGTTTTTGGATCTATTGGGTGGCTTCGGAACTCTATATCCTCGTCAGTATTTCGATCGGGATTTTGATTTCGGTTATAACCAAAACCCAGATCGTTGCCGTAGTATTAACGGTAATGGTGACGATTATTCCCGGATTTATGTATTCAGGGATCATCATGCCGATATCCTCGATGGTCGGGATGTCCCGCTATGAAGCCCATCTTTTCCCGGTGATGTATTACAACCATATTCTCTATGATGTCTTTTTGGTCGGTGAAGGTCTCGCGTCGGAGAAAACCCAACTCTATTTGGTGATTTTGGCATTGTATGGGATTATTTTTTTGAGCCTCGGTACTCTTTTGCTGCGAAAGGAGATCAAATGAGCCGAATATTTTGGTCGATCGTCGGAAAAGAGCTGATCAGTTTTATACGATCGTGGCAGCTTGTCTTGGTCGTGTTGTACATGTTTACGATGGAGGTATACATCGCGGGAAGCGGGATAGAAATTAATCCTAGAAATGTAGCCGTAGGATATGTAGACGATACTGCAGGGGGTTTAAGCCAAAAGATTCTCACCCATCTGCACGGTCCCGAATTTCTATCACCGCACCGTTTTAACAGTCAAGCTGAACTCAGCCGTGCTATTTTCGATAAAGAGATCATCGTCGGACTCGTATTTGATGAGGATTTTGAAAAAAAATGGCGCCAAAACAAAAGGGCACAGCTCGATATATTAATGGATGCTACGGCGGCATCACAGGCCTATACTACACTGAATTACCTCCAGCATATCGTTTTGGATATCTCAAAGGTAAACATCCCTGTCGATATCGTAACCCATAAACTTTTCAATCAAAATGCCGACAACCATACCTTCATGGCACTGACCGAATTGCTTTCCATTATAACGATGCTCTCTATCATATTGACGGCTGTGGTATTTGTGCGTGAAAAAGAGCAGGGGACGTGGGATTTGATGCTTCTCATGCCGGTAAATCCGAAGGTCATTATTCTGGCAAAATCGTTTTCGCAGATCATTGTGGTTATGAGCGGTATCGTGATCTCTTTGGGGTTTATTGTATTAGGCATTTTTAATGTGCCGTTAAACGGGTCGCTCAGTGCCTTTTTATTATTGAGCTTTTTCTTTGTTTTTGCCGGTTCGGGAATCGGTCTGTTTATCGCGGCAGTAGCCCGTGATGTGATGCAGGTGGCACAGCTCTCCATCGTTATTATGATGCCGCTTATCTTCTTGAGCGGAGCATGGACACCTATTTATGCCATGCATCCGGTATTGCAGTATGTATCGCTTATTTCTCCGCTACGTTACTACATCGAGGGAAGCGAGAGTATTTTTTACCGCGGGACGGAGTGGATCGATTTATGGCCGTATTTTCTCGGAGTTATTGCGGTCAGCGGGATTATGTATCTGATCGGTTTTCGAAAAATCGGGCGGTTGTTCTAATAGTGGTTTAATCGATCACGCATACTAAAAAGGGCAATTGCCAAAAGCAGTGCTGAAGAGGATGCGATGATAAAAGGGATATTGCTTCCGTAGTGATCCCATAACCATCCTGCCCCGCTCAAAGAGATGAATGTCATGATGCCGACTGCCGTATAATAGACACCGTATGCGGTTGCTTTTAATTCTTGCGGAGCGGTGTCTGAGATGATTGCTTTTGCCAGTGCATTAAATCCTCCGGCAAAAAACCCGTAAATCCCGAATCCGAGCCATACGCCCCAAATCGAGCCTGTCGCCATGGCGAGCGCACCCGAGCCAAAGGCTAGGTAGATAAATGCGAGCAATGCCGGTTTACCGAAACGGTCGGCTGCTTTTCCGATCGGTATGGCTAATGCTGATTGGGTGAGATTGTAGAGGGAATAGGCGAGGGGGATCATGACTAGAGCGATACCGTTACTTTCTGCTTTGAGAAGCATAAACGAGTAATTCATCGCAAAAAGGCTAAAGAGGCTCTGAAAACCCACCAGAACATAAAACGGTGTGGGGAGTGCCTCAGGACGGAACCGGCGGATCGAGGCAGGGGTAAAGGGGACGTCGGTAACCAAAAAAACGAGAATCATCATGGATATAAGACCCGGTATGAGACTGATGGCAAAAACACTGCGAAATGTCGATTCGCTCTCACCCCAGAACCATAAGACGCCAAACGCGGTCAGCGAACCTGCAAGTGCTCCCGCACCGTCCATCATTTTGTGAAACCCGAAGACAAAGCCGCTGATCTCTTTAGGGGTATAGGCGCTGATGAGGGCATCTCTCGGAGCGACACGTACCCCTTTCGCTAAACGATCACCTATACGGATCATAGCGATCATCGTAGCAGTCTGCGCAAAAAATGCGAGGGGTTTGATGAGGTTGGACATGCCGTATCCGAATACGGTGATCCCTTTGCGTTTTCCGAGGCGATCCGAGTAGAAGCCCGATAAGGCGATCAGCATCGCGACTCCGAATTCGGCTGTCCCTTCGATCAGACCGATTTCACTTTTGCTCGCATGTAAAAAACGCTCCAAAAAGATTGGCAGAAGAGGTAGGATCATCTCTGTGGAGAAATCGGTGAAGAAACTGTTTGCCCCCAGGGCGATGATATTACGATTAAGCGATACTATTTTCATAGAGGGATGCACTGTTGCATTTAGATGATCTCTTGATTTTGATATCGTCTAATTCGACCTTTTCCGGATTGCTTTGCATCATACATAGCAATGTCAGCATGCCGAATCAGCAGGTCAATATCACCACTGTCTTGCGGATACAAGGTATAGCCAATACTCACTCCAACTTTGATTGCAATGCCATTGACAACGATTGGTTCAGAGACTTGGCTGATAAGCCGCATAAATGACAGCTCTGCTTCATTTTTTGTATTAATTGAAGTAAGAAGAACAACAAATTCATCACCTCCAAACCGGGCAACAAGATCGGATTGGCGTAACGTTGATTTAAATCGTTTCGCCACCTCTTGTAAAAGAGTGTCTCCGACTTCATGGCCATATGTATCGTTGACCTGCTTAAATCCGTCCAAATCCAAAAATCCGATCGAAATAATTTTATTGTCACGATTGGCCTGAGCTATCATCTGTTCAGCTAATATGGTAAAAAGTCTTCTATTCGGTAAAGTGGTCAGTGCATCGTAGTTGGCATAACGATCCAGTAGAGCCTGCTCTTCTTTTTGGACCGTTATGTCCTGAAAAACAACAATGGATCGATCTGTCCCAAGTGGGGCAACCGTTAAACTCACCGGTAACAGTGAGCCGTCTTTACGGATAAAAGTCTCTTCTGTATGGCGTATTGTACGATCTTGTTCTGAGAGGTGGATCGGGCAATCTTTTTCCGGATAGACGGTTCCATCGGATCTGTGATGATGAAATAAACGGTGTTGATTTTGTCCTATTACCTCTTCTTCCGAAAATCCGAGCATATCAAGTGCCGATCGGTTGATAAAAATACAATTCCCTTCTCCATTGATTCCGTACACACCGTCTCCCAAAGCGGCAATCATTTCGGAACGTTCACTCTCTTTGGCCCGTATCGATTTGAAAGAACGGAAAAGGATCAAAATATTGGCAATAATGATGATGACCAGCAAGATGGCAGAAAAGACCATTAGGGTATTAATTGCCATAATGATCCGTTCTTGCTCTTGATTGATTTTTTCTCGCATCTCTAAGAATGCCGAGTGCAGAATTTGATATTTCTTTTGGCTTATATGATCCGCTACATGTGCTTCATCCAGTCGGTGTTCAAGAACCAAAGAGGTTGTCAAAACCGTCTGGCGAAAAAAATCGTAATAATTCTGTTTCAGCGAACGGGTGTCAAATCCACTTTTGGAGAGATTGTGCATAAAATATAAAGCGTTATTGGATGACAGTGCCGCACCAGTGAGATAATCGGGATTGTTTAACATAGCCGATTGATAAAGATTGACCGAAACATGATCGCATGAGTGAATAAAAGATGTCATATTTTGACGCTGCTGAGTGTTCTTGGCAAGTTGAAAGTTTAAAAAATTAAATACGGTATAGAACGTTCCAAAAACCAAAAGGATAATAAGGGTATTGGCCCCGATCAGTTTAAAAATAAAATTTTTATTTTCCATGATCTATCCGGATATAGTTTGTATGTGAGACGGCTTGCTGTCCAGTCGAAGAGAGGATAAAGGATGCAAATTTTTTGGCTTTCGGATTGTTTTTGGTGTAAATAATATTCAGCTCCCGTACAATAGGATAACGGTGGGAGAAAATGGTTTGTTCGTTGGGCATTACACCTTCATAGGAAAGAATTTTGATCGGCATGCCGTCTTGAATAGTACTGACAGCACTTCCTGACGAGACAAATCCGATTGCATCAAGCAACCCGCCGACCCAAACAATCGCATCATTATTGGATCCTGAATCCCATGTATTACGAGAGATTTTTTTCGTTTCATCCTTGTTTTTAGGATTGGACGGATGAAAAAGACCTGTCTCCTCTTCAATGATACGCATTGTTCCGCGATCAGGCTTTTTGGATATGAGAATAATGGGTCGGTCATTTCCTCCAATCTGCTTCCAATTGGTGATTTTTCCTTTGTAAATATCGATCAGTTGCCCTCGGGTTATTCCATTGACAGGATTGCTTTTATGGACGATGAATGCTGTTGCATCATAACCGATAGTGGTATAGTCTAACGAGGCTTTTTCTTCGCTGCTAAGCGGACGATTAACCATTCCGATGTTGCTTTTGCCGGAAAGAACATTTTTAATCCCCTGATCGCTGCCGCCCCCTTCGATTGAGAGGGTATAACCATTTTCATTGGCATAATATGGAGCGATGTATTCCATAATAGGCTGTATGGTCGTAGCTCCTGAAAATGCCAACCGTTCTCCTCCATACATAAGACACGGTAAAACTAAAAGCAGGAAAAACCTCATTATTCTCTTATTACAACATTAAATTAACTCTCTTATTGATTTATTCTATCACTTCAAAGCCAAAATGGGTACTAAAGGAGGAAGATTTTTCAATTTTACCCCGAGTTTAGGTCGTTTTGGTTAGAATTTCTACATCTATATCTGCAAATTCTCTTCTCTCTCCCACCTTTTTTGTGAGTTTTTGTATTTGTCATAAGGATTTGAATGCTATTGATGTCATCAAAACAAGAGTGGTTCGGCAATATTCGCGGGGATATTCTCGCCGGTATCGTCGTCGCTCTCGCACTTATTCCCGAATCGATCGCTTTTTCGATTATTGCAGGAGTAGATCCGAAAGTGGGGTTGTATGCCTCATTTTGTATCGCGGCGGTCATCGCCTTTGTCGGAGGACGTGCAGGGATGATCTCTGCGGCTACTGGGTCGATGGCGCTGTTGATGGTGACGCTGGTCAGAGATCACGGTTTGCAGTATCTTTTAGTTGCTACGATAATGACGGGCGTGCTTCAGTTGGCGGCAGGGTATTTGAAACTGGGCTCACTCATGAGTTTTGTCTCCCGAACCGTTGTGATCGGGTTTGTCAATGCGTTGGCGATTTTGATTTTTATGGCTCAGTTGCCTGAGCTCACGAATGTCACATGGCATGTTTACGCACTTACTGCGGCCGGCCTCGGGATTATCTATCTCTTCCCGTATGTCCCGAAACTAGGAGAACTCATTCCCTCTCCGCTGGTCACGATTTTAGTCCTTACGGTCGTTGTCGTAACGATGGGGATCGATGTACGAACGGTCGGGGATATGGGGGCGCTACCCGATACATTGCCGATCTTTTTATGGCCGGACGTTCCGTTTACTATGGAAACCCTATCGATTGTTTTTCCCTATTCGGCAGCTTTGGCCGCAGTGGGTTTGTTGGAATCGTTTATGACGGCCACTATCGTCGATGATATGACCGATACCGACAGCGATAAGAACCGCGAAGCCAAAGGGCAGGGGATCGCCAATATTGCTACGGGGTGTATCGGAGGGATGGCCGGATGCGGTATGATCGGACAGTCGGTTATCAACATCAAATCCGGTGGACGCGGGCGTCTGTCGACCCTTGTTGCCGGGGTGCTTTTGCTTATTATGGTCGTATTTATGTCCGATTGGATCAAAATTATCCCGATGGCAGCATTGGTTGCAGTCATGATCATGGTATCGATCGGGACATTTAACTGGGCATCGATCAAGGGGTTGAAAACCTTGCCTCTTTCGACGAATATCGTGATGTTAACAACGGTTATAGTCGTCGTATTTACCCATAATCTCGCATATGGTGTTTTGAGCGGCGTGCTGCTTGCATCGCTCTTTTTTGCCAATAAAATCAGCCATTTTATGTACTGGGAGAAATCCTATGAAGAGACCAGCAGTACGCGGGTCTATAAATTTATCGGACAGATATTTTTCAATTCAGCCGACCGTTTTGCCGATGCGTTTGATTACAAAGAAGACGTAAAAAATGTCATTATCGACGTAACACGGGCCCATTTTTGGGATATTTCAGCGGTGTATGCACTCGATAAAGCGGTGATAAAACTGCGTAAAGAGGGGAAAGAGGTCGAAGTGGTAGGTCAAAACGAAGCGAGCCGAACCATCATTGACCGTTTCGGTATACATGATAAACCCTCAGAGATCGAAAAAGTGATGGGTGGGCATTAATATTTAAAACATTAATGCCCTTTCGTTTGTTTGCTTAGGAATAAAAGACGACTTGATTTCTCCCTTGGTGTTTTGCTTTGTATAAAGCTTCATCGCATTTTTTAATCAATGTCATCATGTCATCGGTTTCACTGTATGTCGAAACTCCCAGACTGATTGTTAGGTGTTTAACGGTCTCAAATTCATACGCTTCAATCGTCCTTCTGATCTGCTCTGCAAGAGTCAAAACCCCTTCTTCCGGTGTTTCAGGACACATTATCAGGAACTCTTCACCGCCGTATCGTGCACAACAGTCAATTTTTCGAGTATTGTTATTTATGAGCTCAGCCACTTTTTGTAAGACTGCATCACCAGTTTGGTGTCCATAGGTGTCATTGACTTTTTTAAAATAATCGATATCGATCATGATGAGGGATAACGGTTTACTATAGCGCTTTGATTTTTCCACTTCGATATACAGACATTCATCCATTTTTCGTCTGTTATAGAGATGGGTTAATTTATCGACCATTGCAATGGCTTCCAGCTCTTTTTTAGCTGTGTGATCGGTTCCTACCGACATAAAAGAGGTAATAGTGCCGTTTTCATCTTTGATTGGAATGATCGTTTGTCCAAGCCAATAAGAATCACCGCTTTTTGCTTTATTTTTAATTTCACCTTCCCATGAACTTCCCTGTAATATCGTGTTCCATAAATCTTGGAACACTGCTTTAGGAGTATCAGGATGACGGATGATATTCATCTTTTCGCCGATAAGCTCTGCTTTGCTGAATCCGCTTATGTTTGCGAAGGCGGTACTGATACTGGTGATGATTCCGCTGGTTTTAGTGGTGGCACTGATGACATATCGGTCGATAATATCGGAAAAACGCTTTAGTTCCACATTAGAGTTATGCAAGGCGCGCTGAAGCTTAATAGGTGATCGTGCGGCGTATATCGCCAATGGGATACTGATCAGAAGACTTAAAAGGGCAACGATAACCGTTACGATCTTATTGGTGTTTTTTAATGAGCTGATCATAGTTGCTTTTGGTTTTAGTATTAAAATCGCTTTATCGTCATTATTCAAAATAGAATTCAACGGATAGGCGAAAAAATTAGTACCTGATGCACGACCTGCCAAGATAGAGGATGCGTCTTCGGGGAAATCTTCATAAAGATCCCGCTTTACTCCGGTATATTTGTTCCATGCAAATTTATTGTCGGGATGAAGAATATAGTTTCCCTCTTTGTCTATGATAAAAAGATCAAACAGAGGTGAATTTTCTACGGATTTAAATAACTCGCCGGAAAGCATGTTGCAAATGACCATTCCGGAAAATTTTCCCTCATTAAAAAGGGGGACGGCGATTCGGATAGTGGGACGATAGGGGACTTCTATTTTACCGTTTTCAATATTGAGATCGAGTTTCGAATGCCAAATTACCGGTCTATTCAGTTTGCTGACAGCCTGAAAATAATCTCGCCCTTTTTTATTTTGAAGATCCGATTCTTTGACAATATAGGGAAGGCTTTGTCCGTTATCACGATTTACTCTAATGACCTCTTGGCCGTTTGCATCGATAAATCGTGTTTGCATGATGGCTTTATTGGAGTTAGTGAGAGTTAAAAAAAGATTTTGAAGTTCACGTTTTTTTAGCAGGTTCCCGGTCTGAACAAAATCTTTCATGGCTTGATCGTTGGCGATTGAGTTAACAATATCGTCCATTTGATCGATGTGGGGTTGCAGAATATAATTTTTTCTGCTGATCGATACTTCTTGGGCATATTTTTTTACAGAACCCTCTATATCAATCATATGAATTTTGTAACTGATGAGAGAACTTAGGACGGTGATGAGTATCCCAAAGATGATGAAATATCCTAAAAAGTAGGATTTGTAATTTTTATCCATAAATTTGTATCAATGCTTTTTAGAATAATTATAACTAAAACATATCAACAATTAATCACAATGTTAAAAAAAATTCATCTTATCTCTTCTTCATTTCTTCTATAAACTCTTTTGCCTCATCACCGCGTAGGTAACCTGCAAGCCCTATCAGTCCATCGGTCAAATATCGGCTTTTAAACCCCTTCAGAGTCAAAAAGATACGAGCCATCTCAGCACGGTCGTAATGAGGGCAGACGGTTACAATGGTTTTATTTTTATCGAGTTCGTTTAAACGGTCCGGCAGTTCGTTCAGAGGTATCATTTTCATAAAAGGAAAACTCCAAATGGCCTGTTCTTCTTTGAAACGTATGTCTACGAACTCGACCTCACCCATTTTGTAGAGTTCAACGGCCTCAAGACTTTTGATCTTCATTTCGGTACGTTCATTGTAATCGAAGCGTTTGAGGTAATGGTCGAATGTTTCGCCGCTAAGTGAACCTGCGAACAGAAGAATCGCTAATATTCTTTTCATATATTTCTCCTAGATTTTATTCTTGGCTAAAAACTGTTTCAGAGCATCGGTGGTAAACCCGCCGATATGACGGTCGATTTCACGCCCCTGCGGATCGTAGACTATCTGTGTCGGGATCATCTGGATTTTCATAGCACGCGCCGCGCTACGCTCTTCTGCAACATTGACAAAAAATATCTTTCGTTTGGGGTTGAGTTCCATTTCACGGTAGAGCAGTGCCCCCATCTCTTTACAGGCATTGCATTTGGTAGAACCCGCTTCGACCATAACCGTTTGCCCTTTGCCTATCTCTTGAAGGACCAGTGCATACGGGCGCGGTTGCAGTTCGGCGGAGAATAACGATGCGCAAAAAGCAAGAAGTGAAATGAGTTTAAACATGATAATCCTTTAAAATTGCTCGTAGGCAAGGGTGAAAAAATAGACTCCGATACCGATCAGGGCAAAGGAGAAGATTTTGGTGATCCATCCGGTTATTAACGCTATTTTTGTGCTGGAGGCGACACTTTGGGCAAATCCCACCGATACTCCCGCCGCCAGCAGCAAGAGCGAATGCCCCAGTGCAAAGGTGAGGACAAGGGCATATGCGTACCAATCGGGAGCATTGGAGGCTACCGTGATGATCGCCACCAGCGGAGCCGAAGCACACGGGGTGGAGACGAGGCCAAACAGCATCCCGATCAACAGTGCCCCCGCATAGCGTAGGGTGATGAGACGGCTCATCCAGCGCGATTTGTCGATAACCTCAGGGAGTATCCCCAGAGAATACAGACCGATCGCGATGGCCGCAATCGCCCCGGCGATATACGCTTCCAGCGGCGCGACAGAGAAAAAGTACCCCATTTTCGCCACCATATACGCAAGGATCGAAAAACTCACCGTCACCCCAAACGCAAACATCAAGGAGAAGAGATAGGTAAACGTTACCCGTTCGCGCGGAGTGAGATGAGAACTCATCCCCAGTGCGCTTCCCACCAGCAGCGGGACGGAGATGATAGAACAGGGGGCAAGCGAGGTTAGGGCTCCGACACTAAAAGCTCCGGCAAATACCAATGCTCCGTGGGTTTCGAGAAGTCCTAAGAGAAAACTTTCCATCTACTGCGCTTTGATCAGCTCTTTGATCTCATTAACGCTTAATACTTTGCCGGTACTGACGACTTTTCCGTCGATCACGAGGCCAGGGGTACTCATCACGCCGTACTCCATGATTTTCATGATATCTTCGACCTTTTCGATCTGGGCAAATTGTCCGCTTTGAGCGACAGCCTGTTTAGTCGCCTCTTCGAGAGTTTTGCATTTCGCGCATCCGGTACCTAAGATTTCTATTTTCATTTTTGCTCCTATTTGATGTTATGCACCCAAATGAGCAAAACCCATCTGGGCGGCAAGGACAAGCTTGTCCTTCGCAATCCCCTAAAGCTTTCCGCATAAGTGCGGAAGATTCACAAAGTTTATTCTTTATTTCCTAATAGACATTCTCGCATCATCGGTGCGAGGGTTTGTGCATCGACATCTCCGGTAATGGTGATCGCAGAACCGCCATCGGTAGATGAAAGTTCAATAGAACTGATCTTTTGCATTAATTCAGGATCGCATGCACAGTCGCATTGACCATTTTGGCATGCCTCTATTTTGGCTCCGAGTATTTCGGTGCTAAACCCGCTTATAAAAGCTTTGACTCCGCCTTTTTGGTTACTGATTTCGATATTCATATTAATTCCTATAAAATGGTGTTAAAGATAAATCCGATCCCCATTATACCCGCACCGATGATCGCAAAAAAGAGGGCGATCAGGCGGATATGGAGAATCTGTTTTAGGATGATTGCCTCAGGGAGGCTGAGCGCCGTTACCGCCATCATAAACGACAGTGCAGACCCAAGCAGCATCCCTTTTTGGGTCAGAACTTCCACCAGAGGCATAACCCCGGCGGCGGACGAGTACATCGGTATCCCCATTAACACGGCGACGGGAACCGTATACCATGCATCTCCTCCGGCATACTGCGCGATAAACTCGGCCGGAACATAGCCGTGGAACCATGCACCGACACCGACACCGACCATGACCCAGAGATAGATTTTATGGAAAATATCGCGTGTGTTGATCCATGCTTCATTTACACGCTCACGAAATGGAGGATTATAGGTCGGTAGCTCGATATCGCCTGAGAGAGGCGGCACAGTAATGAGGACGTATTTTTCGACGTTGAAACGGCCGATAATCCAGCCTCCCAATATGGCGACAAAAAGGCCGAATCCGATATAGATGGCCGTGATCTTCCAGCCGAATAAGCCAAAGAGCATGGCGATTGCGATCTCATTGTTCAGCGGGGCGCTGATGAGAAAGCTGAACGTCACACCGATGGGGATGCGTGCCTGCAAAAATCCCAGAAAGAGGGGGATTGCCGAGCAGGTGCAAAACGGGGTAATGATCCCAAACAGCGCCGCGAGGATATTGCCCGTAAATTCCCGTTTTCCGGCCAGATAAGCACGCACTTTTTCGGTATTGAACCAAGTGCGTAAAAAGGATACGGCAAAAATGATGGAGAGGAGTAAAAACCAGATTTTGATCGTATCATAGAGGAAAAAATGGAGTGCTTCGCCCAGACGGCCTGAAAACCCCAGCCATTCGAGAATGATTTTTCCGCTCAGTTCCTGCCACATCAGTCGCACAGCTCCGCTTTAATGATAGGAAGCAGAGTTGCTTCGATCAGATCGAGTGTTTTAGCATATTCTTCTACCGCTTTTCCGCTCGGGTCTTCGAACGCGACATGGATCGTTTTGACCGCTTTAGGGAACATCGGACAGGTCTCATGGGCGTGATCGCAGACAGTTACAACGAGATCAAATGGGGTATCGATGACGGTATCGATCACTTTGGAATGGTATTCGTCTCTCCAGTACCCTTTTTCTTCCAGCAGCGCCTGAGCGTTCGGATTGACTTTGCCGCTCGCTTTGACACCCGAGCTTTGCGCATACACGCAATCGCCCATTTTGGCATTGATCAACGCTTCACCCATGATAGAGCGGCAGCTGTTGCCGGTGCAGAGGATTAAAACATTTTTCATAGAGTACAACCTTCGTTTTGAGATAATTTGACGAGTGGGGGGAGTTCGATCCCCAGACAGCGGATTTCAGCCAACGCTTCGCTTCGGAAACGATCCAACGGGCTGCGGATAGAGTAATACGCCCATGTTCCGCACCGATCTACCCGTAAAAACCCTCCGTCTTTAAGGATTTTCAGGTGCCGTGAGAGGCGAGATTGGATCATCCCGAAACTCTCCTGCAGATCACAGACGCACAACGCTCCGTGCGTATCTAAAAATGCGAGGAGTTTGATGCGGGTTTCATCATTAAGCGCCGACACCGTTTCCAAAAAAACATCCATAGAATACCTCCGATTTATGAAAGTGTAACGTAATTAAAATAATATATCAAGATATATTGATATATTTATTCTAAAATACGCTACAATTCCATCAAAATATACAAAGGGTTATCGAGTGTTAAGAATATTGTTTGTTTGCAGTCATAACAGTGCGCGAGGTCAAATGGCCGAGGCATTTTTCAATAAGTATGCGCATGAAAATGAGAGTGCAGAAAGTGCGGGAATCGAACCGGGTGAACTTAATCCCTATGTAGTTCGGGCTATGGCAGAAAAAGGGTTTGATCTTTCTCAGAATCAAACCAAATGTATTTTTGAACTCTATAAAGAGGGGCACCATTTTACCCATGTGATTTCCGTATGCGATGCGGAAGTAGCGGAACAATGTCCCGTATTTCCGGGTGTAATGAAAAACGAACATTGGAGTTTGAAAGACCCGTCGACTTTTGTCGGAAGCGATGAGGAGATCATGCAGCAGGTTCGTGCTGTCCGTGATTCGATCGAAGAGTATGTAAAAGCTTTTTTGGCTGATTAAATAAAGAAGGATATACCATGATAACCGCCATAGGGCTTTTTTTAGCGACGCTCGTTTTTGTCATATGGCAGCCGCGAGGTTTGCAGATCGGTACTACGGCTGTTATCGGGGCAGTCGCGGCTGTGGCATTGGGGGTTGTGAGTATCGCCGATGTCTGGACGGTCACCTCCATCGTCTGGGATGCGACACTGGCGTTTATCGGAATCATACTCCTCTCGATGGTACTTGATGAGATCGGATTTTTCGAATGGGCAGCGCTCAAGATGGCGCGCCTATCAGGCGGAAACGGCAATTTCATGTTTGTCTATATCCTCATACTCGGTGCTTTGGTTTCGGCATTGTTTGCCAACGACGGTGCGGCGCTGATCCTCACCCCGATCGTTCTGGCCAAAATGAAACATCTCAAGATGAACCCCGTCGCCGTTTTCGCTTTTTTGATGGCGGGAGGATTTATCGGCGACAGTGCTTCCAATCCGTTGGTTATCTCAAATCTTACCAATATCGTGACGGCAGGGTATTTTCACATCGGGTTCTGGGAATATGCCAAGACAATGTTCCTTCCGAATCTACTCAGTATCATCGCCTCCATCGCCGTACTCTGGATCTACTTTCGCAAAGATATCCCGATCCATATCGACATCACCCAATTGGCCACTCCGGAATCCGCGATTAAAAATAGGACGATGTTTCGGCTGAGCTGGTGGTTTTTGGCTCTGCTCATGGCGGGGTATTTTATCGGAGATCATTATCATCTTCCCGTATCGGTATTTGCACTCGGAGGTGCACTGGTCTTTCTGGCTATAGCGACCTATTTTAAAGCGACAAAACCGTTTCTAACGATTAAAGCGGCACCGTGGCAGGTGGTGTGGTTCAGTATCGGGCTCTACGTTGTCGTCTACGGTCTCAAAAACGGGGGATTGACCACCTATCTCGCAGGGGTGATCACCGAATTGCAAAGTATGGGGAATGTGTATGCCGTTATCGGAACGGGCTTTCTCTCCGCGATTCTCAGCTCGGTTATGAACAATATGCCGACCATCATGGTGATGGATATCGCGATCGGCGAAGCAGGGAATCATGCGTTAGCGTATGCCAATATCCTCGGCTCCAACCTCGGGCCGAAAATGACCCCTATCGGCTCGCTCGCGACGTTGCTCTGGCTTCACGTTTTGGCGCAAAAAGGGGTTAAAATCGGTTGGGGCGAATATATGAAAGTGGGACTGGTGATTACGCCACCGGTGTTGTTGGTGGCGTTGATTGGGCTGCTTTAGAATTTAATTTTTTCTGCTGTTTTCTTTTTGTAATAGATCGTCGGGCTCATAACCCGAAGGTAATTAGTATCGCTTTATTACTAATTCATCCCAGGCTCGGGTCTGTCTTGTCGAAGCTGGGAGCATCTTACCGATTTGTGCCTGCTTAGCCTGGAAAAGATCGTCTCCACTAAAGCTGTAAATAGGTACGAGATCTGTCCGCACGTTTGCAGGTAGGATCTTGTAATTGTAATTGTCCATGATCAGGGGAATAGAGTGCTCTGTTTCATAGTAGGAGAGCACTACATGGGATGTCTTGAGGCGTAACGACTTCACATATGTCATAAAGAGCTTGGAAGTCTTCACTCCAAGCTCTTTGAGAGTAAAGTATTTGGCGATGACATAATCTTCGCAGTCTCCTTTGCCTTTTCCGATGAACTCCAGTCGTGTAGCCCAGTAATCGCTGATACCCCATATCTTTTCATCAGATTCATACGGAAATGCGTTAAAAAAATCGTTGACTTTCTCCATTTTCCCCATGTCGTCAAGGTACTTCGCTTCGTTCATCGTCTCTACCAGTGCAAGTGCCCTACGTTTCGCAAAAATACCGTACTCTTTTTCGATTTCGTTTGCAAAACTCTGTGGATATATTTTGTAACTGTCCTCAACAATAGGTGTTTCGATGCTTTTATCAATTTTCGGCTGCTGTGCACATCCACCTAATAATAAAACCAATAAAGTTATTATCGATACTAATGATATATTCACCGAGGACTCCTTAAAAGTAGACATCAACATCACAAAAATAACGAAATTTTTTTATGGATAAGTATAAATCAAAAAATATTCTAATTTCTTATTTCGCGCTTATACCCCTAAGATATAGGCATTATAGCTGACATCAAATGACTATACGAGGAATTATTCTGTAAAATAACAAACTTTTTACCGTTAGGATCACCATGGCTTCATCTCAATGTGCACTCCAAGGCGTCATCGCACTCTACAGCAATCTGGCCCAAAATCCGGATAAAGATTTCGGATGGGACAAAGGCCTGACAAATGCCCGAAACCACGGCTACAAAGAGGAGTGGACCGAGAAACTTCCTTTGGCGATGTGGGACTATTGTGCCGCGGTGGGAAATCCGTTCGAGCTCGGAGAATTCCCAAAGGGATCGACTGTATTGGATTTAGGATGCGGTGCGGGTGTCGATCTGTGTGTTGCGTCATTGCTGGTGGGTGAGAGCGGAAAGGCGATCGGAGTGGATATCACGCCGCTGATGGTCGAAACCGCACGCCGTCACGCCAAAGAAGCGGGCTTGAGCAATGTCGAAGTCCTAGAGGGGAATCTCGAACATCTCCCCGTTGAGAATGAAAGCGTCGATATCGTCATCTCCAACGGTGCGATCAACCTCGCTTCCTCCAAACCCAAGGTATTCGAAGAGATATTTCGTGTCCTGAAACCTCAGGGCAAGCTCTATTTCGCCGATATGATCGATATATCCGAAGGGGGCTGCGCCACGTCGTGTTGTGCGCAAAGCGTTTCGGAGGGGGACTGGGCCAACTGCGTGGAGGGAACCCTCAAAAAAGAGGCGTTAACCCTGATGATGAGCGAAGCGGGGTTTGTGAATATCGAGTGCACTGGAACCAATCACTATACGACAGCCCCGACGACTGCGGGTGCGACATTTCGCTCAACCAAAGGGGACGGAAACGTCAAGCAGCGCCACTGGGAAAACGTCTATACGACCAAGGATATGAGCAAAGTAGGGTGGTATCAAAAAGAGCCCTCGATTTCGCTGGCATTGCTGCAAAAAATAGGCTCGACCCCAAAAGACGCAATCATCGATGTCGGGTGCGGTGTTTCTACGCTCTCAGATCGTCTGATCGACTTGGGCTATAGAGACATCTCACTTCTCGATATCTCATCAAGCGCGCTGGAAATTGTCAAAAAACGGCTGGGAGCATCCGCCGATATTCCCGTCTATCATGTCGGTGACGTCTGTACTTTTGCTTCGGATAAGCAGTTTGACGTATGGCATGACCGTGCGGTATTTCATTTTCTGCAAAAAGAGGAGGAACAGCATGCCTATATGGATACGCTATACCGTTCACTTTCTCCCGATGGGCACGCCATCATCGGCACGTTTGCGGTAGACGGACCGGACAGCTGCAGCGCGTTGCCGGTGCGTCAGTACAATAAAGAACGGATGGAAAATTGTATTCAGGGGCGTTTTGAACTTATCGATCTCATTGATGAGACGCATATTACCCCCGGCGGAAGCGAGCAAAAGTACTGTTTTTTTATTTTAAAATCAGTAAAAGATTGATCATTTAGTGCAGCCGAATCCTAAAACAGTTCATTCCGGCGGCATATTGATAGTCAAGTTTAAATCCATGCTTTAACAAGATCGCGTTAGAGATATAAAGACCCAGCCCCAATCCATTCTCCGAACTTTCATAGGTTCGGTTAAAGGGTTTGCTAAAGGTTCGGTTTTCATCCGGCAGAGGATCACCCAGAGAACATATCTCTATCGAATGTGCCAATATCAGAAGGGTTGGTTTGGCAGTAGAGTATTTGAATGCGTTGTCGAGGAGATTTTTCAACGCGATTGCAAATAGCTCGAAATCGACTTTGACGATGAGGGCCGACTCTTCACCTTTGACCGTGATATTTTTTTTCTCACACAATAAGATATCGCAGGTATGATCGAGAATATCCACAAAACGGTATTCCTGAAGGTTGAGGTACCATTCACCGCTGCTAAATTGTTCCATTTTGGAAAACTCGTTTAACAAATAATCCATCCGGTTAAAAATACGTTTGAGCCGCTCTCGATCTTCAGAAGAATCGATACAGTCTGCACTCAAAGAGCCTTTCATGATCGGTGTTTTAAGCTCATGCAGAATATTGCGTAAAAACAGAGACCGAGCCTCTTTCATCGAAGCGATTTTTTGCAGTACGAGATTGAACTCATGGGTTATTTGAGCAATTTCATCTTTGCCGTCTATCGGCATTTTGAGATGGGTATCTCCCTCTTTGAAATGGATGATGGCATCTTTTAGACGCTGGAGAGGAAGAAGTTTACGAATCAAATAGCCAAAAAAGAGCAAAATCAGCAGATCGATAATGGTGATGATACTCCAAAAGGGCAATGTGGAATGCGGTGCCAAGTCTTCGATTACGACTTGAGTGAACTCACGATACGGAAGTGGATGCGGTTCAAACATGTGCTTCCGATTCATCCGCTCAAACAGCATTTTCGGCGGAGGGGTTGTCACGAAATAGTGTTTGTGATGGTATTCGACCATCTTTCCGAAAGGATAGGTCCGAAGCGTTTCCCCCTCAGTGAGGATGAGCTTCGGGCTGTGGAATGAGACGCGGATCATCAGCTGTTTCAACTCACGATCAAAATTTCCATTTTTGTGATGGACCAGTCTCTCGGCGATCATAAAACGGCGCAGCTGTTCTTCTTGATGCTGCTCACGAAAATATTGGTGCGCGATCCAAAAGAGGACATTGATAAGGGTAAAGATAAAAAGGAAAAAGAGGGTAATGAGCCTCAGGATAGAGTGTTTATTCATTGACAAATTTATATCCTACTCCTCGCACTGAGACGACAAACCGCGGATTTTTAGGATCATCGCCGATTTTTTGGCGTAGACGTCCCATAATAACATCGATACTTTTTAGGCTGCTCTCATATTTTATCGAGCCGATATTAAGGAGCAGCTCTTCGCGTGAAATGGCATATCGGTCTTTTTTGATCATGTAGGAAACGATATCGTATTCGGCTTGGGTCAGCCGTAGAATCGAGCCGTTTTTGCTGATTTCATGCCGTTCGTCATCCACGATAAACGGGGTGGTTTTATGCGCCATGGCAGGATGAAGTCGGCGCATAATGGCATCGATACGGAATATCAGCTCTTGCGGGTCATAGGGTTTGGGGAGATAATCATCGGCACCGCGCGAAAATCCCATCATCTTGTCTCGTATATCGGAGCGTGCAGAGGAGATGATGATAGGAACGGCACTCTCTTGGCGAATAAGGCGGCATATCTCCATGCCGTCCATTTGCGGCAACGAGAGATCAAGCACCAACAAATCAAAAGAGCGTTTTTGAAACAGACTCAGACCTTCCAGTGGAGTCGATGCTGTCGTAACCTCAATATCATCTTTCATTAGGCGCGTTTTTAGCAGTTGAGCCAGTTCAATATCATCTTCAATCATTAATACGTTAATCATAAAGGCGATTATATCGGGGGGAAAGTAAATAAAAAGTATCACATATTCCTAGGAATATGAGCAGGGCGGTTAACCCATTATCGCGATGCGGAAATGAAAAGGGTACCTCTTCTATGAACACCGTCTAGAAGATAGCTTTCGATATCGCTTAAATCATATCCGCTGCATAAAAACATCTTTCGTCCGCGCTCCAAAAGGAACTGTGCCGCCATTAATTTTGTAACGATTCCTCCGGTTGCAAATGCATTGTTCGGGGAGTGTTCGGCATTCAATGCTTCAGATGAGATGGAATTGACCTCTTTTAGGATGGTGGCATCAGGGTATTCAGAGGGATTTTTGTCATAATAACCGTTTATATCACTTAATATTACAAGTAAATCGGCATCCATATAGTGGGCGACATGGGCGGAGAGCTGGTCATTGTCACCGAATACCTGTTCGGGTGTGGTGGAAATATCATTTTCGTTGACGATAGGGAGGATCTTGTGGGTCAAAAGTGTGTCGATGATTTCTGTAAAAATGGCAGTTCTCTTTCGTGAGTCGAAATCCTCTTCGGTGAGGAGAATCTGTGAAATTGTTACGTTGTGTTTTTCAAATTTACGTTTATAACTGCTCATCAAAATCGGTTGTCCCAAAGAAGCTAGTACTTTTTTACTGATTTGTTCTTTTCGGTTGAGCTTTAATGCCGTATATCCTGAAGCGACTGCTCCCGAAGTGACCAAAATGATCTCAAAGCGTTCTTGAAGCTTGGCTACGAGAGCGACCAGATTGAGCATTCTTTCTTTTGCAATGGTGTTGTTCTCCGTCAAAACACCGCTTCCGACTTTAATTACGATACGTTTCATATATAACCTTTTAAACTATGCCCCTAACTATATACTAAAACATTAAACGGTAAATTAATTACATAATTTATATCTTAATTTTTTAAATTAAATCTAGCTTATTTGAGAATTAATTTTTTATATTTACTTTGATTGATTATACTGGAAGCAACCAATTAGCATGTAAAAAAATAGTCTCAACAAAGGAGAAGATCATGACATCGGATATGCAGTTAGACGGCATTGATCTTTCAGTCCATCCTTTCGGATGGATGCTGCTGCTTATTTTCATCATCGGATATTACTTCATTGCGATGGAAGAAAAATATCACATAGATAAGGCTAAGCCCGCACTCTTTATGGGGACCTTTCTCTATATCCTCATCGGAGGATATTATGCGGTTTTCGGTTTGGATTTTGAGGCTTTTCACTATGAGATAACCCATCTTGTTTATGAAATCGCGCAGATTTTCTTTTTCTTGTACGTCGCAATGACGTTTGTTGAAGCGTTGATTGAGAGAGGTGTTTTCAATGCCCTCAAAGGAAAACTGATCGCAAAAGGGTACAGTTACCGTCAATTGTTTTGGATTACGGGTGTTCTTGCTTTCTTCATCTCTCCGATTGCCGACAACCTGACGACAGCTTTGATCCTCTCAACCGTATTGATCACGATTGAAAAAGAAAATAAGGCCTTTTTAGTCCCCAGTGCGATTAATGTCGTTGTGGCATCGAATGCCGGAGGTGCATGGAGTCCGTTTGGAGACATTACGACTCTTATGGCGTGGACGGCACAAAAAGGGGAATTCAGTGATTTTCTCTATCTTTTTCCGGCTTCGTTTTTGGGCTGGCTTGTAACGGCTTATCTTCTTTACCGCTATATTCCTAACGAAGACCCGAATAAAGAGGGTGATACTAAAACGGCTGAAAGCATTGAAATCCTCAAAGGGGGAAAGGTCATTATAGTCATCGGAATTGCAACGATTGCAATGTCGGTCATCTCTAAACAGGTAATGCATCTTCCTCCGATGTGGGGAATGCTTTTTGGTCTTTCCATTTTACAATTGTATACGTACACGTTAAAACGTCGGCACAAACAAGATGTCAATATCTTTAAATCGATCAGCAGAATCGAGAACAATACGCTTCTCTTTTTCTTTGGGATATTGGCTGCCGTCGGAGCACTCTATTTCGCAGGATTTTTGGAATACATTAGCAAACTCTATGATGTTATCGATCCCACCCTCGTCAATATCGGAGTCGGGTTTGTTTCAGCTATTATCGATAACGTTCCGGTCATGTCAGCGGTATTGAAAGCTAACCCTCAGATCGACTATACCCAATGGATGCTTTTGACGCTGACAGCAGGTGTCGGAGGATCGCTTATCAGTTTCGGAAGTGCCGCAGGCGTAGGGGTGATGGGACGGATGCACGGAATTTATACGTTTTCATCCCACATGAAATTGGCTTGGACGGTATTAATCGGGTATACTGTTTCGATTGGAATATGGTATCTTCAATTTATCGTTTTAGGGTTCAATTAATTTTTTGGAATAAGTTTGTAATATGAAAAAAGCAACAATGACAGTCTCTTTTTCGTGGATAACGCGTTTTTTTGCCTATCCTGTTTTAGTGTTGTTTTTTTTAACATCTCAGAATGCCCGATCCGATTCGTTGAGTGACTCTTCTACGGTCGTTGCGAATGAAAAAGGGATCAATTTTATCAAGCATGACAGCGACATCATTCAAAATTTATCCATAGCACCGCGCGAAAACAATATCTCGACCCAATTCGTTTATACTAACAATCAATGGTTCAGCATAAACATCGGGTCCAACAGCACACTGCACCAAGTAGAAGACAGCTCTGTTTTTAATGTTGATTTCAAGGCCCTTTATCCCGGAGGCACTATGGGGACGTATATCGGTGCAGCTGAATCACCGACTATGGACAAATTTGTCGTCTCTCAAAATCTTAAGCTTCAAGAAGGTCAAATCAAACTCTCCGGTGCCTATTTGACAAGATTTTTGGATCCGTATGTCAGATCAGCTCAGAAAACGGTAGGCGCCGAGTATTCATATGACCTTTTTGATGAAGAATTTCCGTTGCAAGAGATTCAAACTTCTTTCGTTTATTATGATGTAGAAGGAAAAAATACAGGTTTGATCTCAGATAATAATTTTGAGGAATATATACAAAAAAATAGGAAAATTTCTACCGAAATGGCAGCCGTATTGAGGCTATCACCGAAATTAAAAGCGATCTTTGCTATGAATTATAATAAAGAAGAGACAACCTTTATGGGTTCGAATCGTTTGGAGTTGAAATATCGGGAGAATGACTATACTCAAATGAGTTTATATTCCAGTAATGACATGGTCAACAATAAAGTTGCCGGAATAAAGTATACGCATAATTTTAAAGATTCCATGAAAGCCTTTTTGTCGGCGGAACGGCACTACAATAGTATGGATATGAATCAAAATATATGTCAATTCGGCCTTAGCTATCGTTTCAATACCGATCAAATAAGCTCTCGACTTCCGCAGTTGTTTAAAGAAAAAAATCATTTATTTCATCTTACTTTGCCGGAAATTACACCTATTAACAGAGTCAATGTAAATGATATAATCTAAATGAGTTGATGAAATAGTATTCTTGACTTAAAAGGGTAAAGATGAATGACATTCTGCAAAAATGGAGTCAGTGGATAGGGCTTTATCCTTTGATTGTAAAATTATCCGTTGTATTACTTGCTTTTTTCATGATTATGGGTATGGTTTATATTCTCAAATCCCGTATTAACACGTTAGTCGACGAAAGTACAACACGGTATCGAATGCGAAAAGCCGTTACCCTTATCGCTTATTTGATTTTTACAGTGATTGTCATTGCAACCTTTAAAAAGGATATGAGTGGATTTGCAGTAGCGATTGGGGTGATTGCAGGGGGGATAGCGTTTGCCCTTCAAGAAGTGATCATCAGTATTGCAGGATGGCTCGCGATTACCTTTTCATCTTTTTATCGTGTCGGAGACCGGATTAAAATCGGATCCATTTACGGCGATGTCATTGACATAGGGATTTTGCGTACTACGCTAATGGAGTGCGGAGCATGGGTCAATAGTGATCTGTACAACGGAAGGATCGTTCGGGTAACGAACAGTTTTATTTTCAAGGACCCTGTCTATAATTATTCGGGAGAGTTTCCTTTTTTATGGGATGAAATTATACTTCCGATTCGATACGGAAGTTCTGTTGAATACACGCGACTTACATTAATGAATATCGCCAACGATGTTGTCGGTGATTTTACAGAGTCCGTTCGTGAAAGTTGGCATAACTTATCAAAACTTTATGCAGTTGAATATGCGACAATCGAGCCGATGGTAACGATTGCGGCTACCGATAACTGGATTGAATTCACGTTACGTTATGTAGTCGATTTCAAAAAACGACGTTCTACCCGAGATCAGCTATTTACCCGTTTTTTAGTGGAAGCAGAAAAAAGCGAAGGAAAAATACAAATGGCATCGCAAACGTCTGAAATTGTCTCATTTCCAAAGCTTCATATTCATTCAGAGAACATTCCGGAGAATACTAAAATTTGAGGCATGCCCAAAATGGGCATGTACTCATTACGCACTGATACTTAGAAGCGAAGTTGTATCGGTTGAAGAGGCATTATTACCGTAGTAGGAGAGAATGTTTTTGAGCATAAGATCACTCAATTTTTGAGATGAAGTACTGGATTGAGTCGTTGATGACGCAGTAGAAGAATCCGTTGCAGAAGATGTGCCATTTTTAGTGGACGAATCTGTTTTTGAATTTCCTAATGCAGCCAGTAATTCATCAACACTGACGTTTCCATCTTGATTTGTATCCATTGCATCAAAAATCTCACTGCTGCTTGAAGTGCTCGATGCAGTTGAGGATGAATCGCTCGGTGGCGGAGGTGGCGGCATACCGCCTTCGTGCCCTTTAGGCTTTGTATTTTGTAGTGCGGCCATGAGTTCATCGGTGCTCAAAGTGCCGTCACTATTGGTGTCGAGTGCGTTAAAAGCATCTGTGACGGATGAATTGCTTGCAGTAGAACTGCTGCTTGAAGAACTGTCGCTGCTGCTTGAAGTGGCTGCAAGCGCTTGTGCCGCCGCACTAAATTCGGCTGAATCGATCGATCCGTTGTTATTGGTGTCCATCGAAGTCAGTAACTCTTTTGCCAAATCCTCAAAACTCGGTTTGTTCGATTGTTGAGAAGAGGATATTGCGGAAGAAGTGTAAGACGAATACGCATTGCTGTAGTTGGAACTAACGGTCATGGCATACTCCTTGTCGGGTGTAGCAAGAAAAAAAATCTTACTCGAGTGTAAGAATAATTTTGAAACAGTAACTAATGGGTAACATCCAACCGCTTTAAAGTTATTTACGATAAAGTTTCTCAATTTCAATTCTGGCAGATATTAATGGACCATCATCATCACCATCATCACGACAGTGATATCAGTGGAGGCAAACTCCTTTTTAGTGTACTGCTTAACGTAGTAATCACCGCAGCACAATTTATCGGGGGGATACTATCGGGTTCATTGGCACTTCTCAGTGATGCCCTGCATAACTTTAGCGATGTGATGAGTCTCATCATCAGCTATTATGCCCACCGCTTGTCGCATCGTCCCCAAAATATCCGTCAAACATTCGGATTTAAACGTGCCGAAATCCTTGCAGCGTTGTTTAATGCTTCGGTTCTGATCGCGGTATCACTCTATCTGATTATCGAATCCATTCACCGATTTTTAGCTCCGCAGGCAATCGATTCGACATGGGTCATGGCACTGGCTGCATTGGGGATTGCCGTGAACGGTCTCTCTGCATGGTTGTTGCACCGGGATGCCGGTCATAACCTAAACATCCGGTCCGCTTATTTGCATTTGATGGGAGATCTGATGACGTCGTTTGCCGTATTGGCTGGCGGAGCGATGATCTACTTTTACGGATGGTATTGGATAGATCCTCTTTTATCCTTACTCATCTCATTTTATCTCATCCGCTCCTCGTATGGAATCGTTCGTGAATCAGGCAGTATGTTGATGCAGTTTTCACCGGAACATATTTCTGTAGATGCGATTGTAGAAAAAGTCAGAATGTTCAACACGATTGAAAGCATTCACCATATTCATTTATGGCAGTTGGACGATGAAACAGTATTCCTCGAAGCTCGTCTCAACTTTTGCGAAGACTTGACGCTGAGTGCAACCAATAGCATACTGCATGATCTCACACATGCTCTCGAAGAGATAGGGATCAACCATACAACGTTTCAATGTGAGATCGGTAAAGAGGGGCGGGAACAGGTATTAGAGCGATGCATACACCATTAACACGTTAGCGATCTCTGAGAATATCAAAATCTGCAGGTATGACCGGTTTGAATCGGCCGGATTCGATCGGTTTGTTCTGAACCGGGTTATTAAACACAATTGCAACACTGTTGTCATACCCGTCTTTATAACTGATAGAGGTAAGCAGATCATTTTTGAATACAACGCTATACGTCTGTCCTTTGACGGTTGCGGAGTATCGGTTTTCATCTATCTTTTTTGCTTTTTGGATAATTTGTAAAAAATCGATTTCGTCATCGAGACTGCGAATTGTCACTTGTTCGATTTGCGGTTCAATAACGGTGATTTTTTGACCGTTAATATAAACACTTTTTTGGATCGGTTTTTGATAAACCCATAATGCGTTTTGCGGTTTGTCTGCCCACAGCTCACCATGGTAGATTATTTTTTTCCCGTTGTCATCGATAATGGTCTGGACAAATTTAGCGTTAAACGAGTTCAGTTCTTTCGGCGAAGCAAAAACGGTTAGTGTAAGTAAAAAAAACAGGGGAAAAAAACGCACATAAATTCCTTGATTAGTTGATTTTGACATTATACCCTATGCTCATTAACCAAAACAATAGATTTCGTATGTTAAAATCTGCGACTTTTTCAATACTGTTCATAATGAAGGCTTTTAATGCTCCAATCGCTTGTCGGAAAAATTTTCGGTACCAAAAACGATCGAGAAGTCAAAAAATATCGTAAAAATGTAGAGGCGATCAACGCCCGTGAATCTTATTTTAGTGCTATGAGTGATGAAGAGTTACAGCAGGCATTTCATATTCTCAAAGAGTCGGTACAAAATGGTACCAAGAGTATGGACGATGTTCTGGTCGATTCGTTTGCAATTACGCGTGAAGCGAGTAAGCGTGTTTTAGGAATGCGTCATTTTGACGTTCAGCTTATCGGCGGTATGGTTTTGCATGAAGGACGAATCGCTGAGATGAAAACAGGGGAGGGGAAAACCCTCGTTGCAACATTAGCGGTTGCACTCAATGCAATGAGCGGCAGAGGGGTTCATGTCGTCACGGTCAATGATTATCTCGCATCCCGTGACGGAACGCAGATGTCTGCACTTTATTCCTTTTTAGGGTATTCAACCGGGATATTGGTTGAAGAGGGATACAATCCGACAAACAAACGTGATCAATATGCTTGCGACATCACTTACGGTACGAATAATGAGTTCGGATTTGATTATCTTCGTGACAATATGACCTATACGCGCGAGCATATGGTTCAACGCGGTCATGCCTATGTTATTGTCGATGAGGTTGACTCAATTTTGATCGATGAAGCACGTACACCGCTAATTATCTCCGGTCCGACTAACCGTACGTTAGAGAACTATACCCGTGCCGATGCTGTTGCTAAAGCTTTGGTCAAAGATGAACATTTTACGGTGGATGAGAAAGATCGCCTCATTTTGATCACCGAGGAGGGGATTGGACGCGCCGAAGAGCTATTCGGAGTCGATAACCTCTACAGCATTGAAAACTCAGCACTTTCACATCACCTCGATCAAGCGCTGAAAGCGAACTATATTTTTGAAATCGATGTCGATTATGTTATCCAAGACGGACAAATCGTAATCGTCGATGAGTTTACGGGACGTCTATCTGAAGGACGTCGTTACTCAGAGGGACTGCATCAGGCTTTGGAAGCAAAAGAGGGGGTTATTATCAAAGAAGAGACTCAGACTCTTGCGGATATTACCTACCAAAACTATTTCAGAATGTACGCAAAAATTGGCGGTATGACCGGTACGGCACAAACTGAAGCAACTGAATTTGCCCAAATCTACAATCTAGATGTTATCTCAATCCCGACCAACGTACCTGTTATTCGTCAAGACTTGAATGACTTGATTTACAAAACGGAAGCGGAAAAATTTGATGCAGTCATCAAAAAAGTCAAAGAACTGCATTCTAAAGGACAGCCGGTATTGATCGGTACGGCATCAATTGAAAAATCAGAAAAATTGCATGAATTGATCAAAAAAGAAAAAATTCCTCATACCGTTCTTAATGCAAAAAACCATACTCAAGAATCTGAGATCATTAAAAGTGCCGGTGAAAAAGGGGCCGTTACCATCGCGACCAACATGGCGGGACGTGGGGTAGACATTAAAGTCAGTGATGAGATAAAAGCGCTCGGAGGTCTTTATATCCTCGGAACCGAACGACATGAAAACCGCCGTATCGACAATCAGCTTCGCGGACGTTCAGGACGTCAGGGTGATCCGGGAACGAGTCAGTTTTACCTCTCATTAGAAGACAGTTTACTCCGTATTTTCGGTTCGGACAAAATCAAATCGATTATGGAACGCTTGGGTGTCGAAGATGGCGAATACATCGAATCGACCATGGTCACACGAGCAGTTGAAAAAGCGCAGAAAAAAGTTGAAAATATGCACTTTGAAGGGCGTAAAAACATCGTTGAGTATGATGATGTTGCCAACGAACAACGTAAAATTGTGTATAAATTCCGCGGAGAATTGCTCAATCCAACGTATGCAATTGCTGAGAAAATCGATCTGATCCGCAGTGAATATGTCAATCGTACGTTGACATTGTGCGGGGTGTACGATGGAATTTCAGAAGATGAGATCGATTTGGAACGTCTTGTATTGATGTTTAGAGAAGAGACCAATACGGACATCGATAGTTCAATCTTTACAGAGAAAAGTGCCGAATCTATCCGAACAACACTTTTGAATGCTTTGAAATCCGAGTATGATGAAAAAATGTCGGTTGTTGATGACAAACTTCGAAGCGAAATCGAGCGGGAAATTTATCTTAAAACGCTTGATACCGCATGGCGTGAACACCTTTATCAAATGGACAGCATGAAAACAGGTATCCGTCTTCGTGCCTACAACCAAAAAGATCCGTTGGTCGAATACAAAAAAGAGAGTTTTAACCTCTTTAGCGAGTTGGTAGAGACGATCAAATACGATACAATCAAAACATTGCATGTCATCCGATTCAGAGTCGACAGCGCTGAGGAAGAAGCCGAAGCACTTGCCCGTCAAATGGAACTAGAAAAAAAGCAGGAAGCATTTCGTATGAGCCTCAATCATCAGGAACATGAGAATGAAGAGAAAAAGATCTCACGAAATGACGATTGCCCTTGCGGAAGCGGTCTCAAATACAAAAACTGCTGCGGCAAATCCGGACCGAAAAAAGGGGTATTTGCCTCTTGAATATTGTCTCTTATCTTGTCAAACGATTTTTGCGCTTTGACAAAGAGCAGCCTTTTATTTTTCTCTCAGCACTTTTGGCGTTCTCCGGAATCGCACTGGGTGTGATGGTGCTCATCATCGCGATGGCACTGATGAACGGTTTTGACAATGAGTTTAAAAAGAAACTCACCGTTATGAACTATCCTCTTACTATTCAGCCCAAATTTTACGCAACATGCGATACCTTATTGGTTGATCAGTTACGCAAAAAATTTCCCGATTTATCTTTTAGCCCTTATGTGACTTCAGCTGTCCTCTCCCGTGGCGGCGATCAGATGGAGGGCGGATATTTGTTCGGTGTCGATTTTTCCCAAGAAGCAAAAGTAAACCGTATCGTCGCAGAAGGGCTAAAAGAAGGTGTCCCAAAAGGGTTTCAGGTAATGGTCGGGAAGTCTCTAAAAGAAGAATTTCTGCTAACGAACGGAGAAAAACTTACCTATATCTTTACCCAAATGGAGCCGGGCGGTTTGGCATTGACCCCTAAAATTAAACGCTTTACCGTAGTTTCGAGTTTTAATTCGGGACTTAGTGCGTATGACAAAGGCTTCTCCTATACTTCCTTGGATGCATTACAGCGCATTTTGGGTATTCCGTCAAATCTTTATGACGGTATCCATATCCACTCTCCAAATCCCGAAGCCGACATCAAACGTATCGCAGAGGTACTGCCCGATACTGTTTCGATCCGCGGATGGTGGGAAGACAACGGTAACTTTTTTGCTGCGCTCAAAATGGAGAAAATGTCACTCTTTATCGTTTTAATGTTGATTATTCTGATTGCCGCGATCAATATCATCTCTTCGCTTTTGATGACTGTGATGAATCGACGCAGCGAAATTGCCCTTTTGATCTCACTCGGAGCATCCAAACACGAGGTGAAAAAAATCTTTTTAATCCTTGGAATCGTTATCGGTGTATTAGGGATTACGACAGGCGCGATATTAGGCTTCTTAGGAATGTGGGTATTGGGAACATTTGATATAATTTCTCTGCCTGCGGATGTGTATCCAACCTCTACGTTGCCGCTTGATTTGAGTGTGGTTGATTTCTTTTCGATCATAATCGGAGCTTTTATCATTGTGTTACTCTCAGCCTGGTATCCGGCGAAGAAAGCATCTGAAGTGGATGTTCTAACTGTACTAAGAAACGAATAAAGGATATTTATGTCACCTTGGCTTGCTATGGCTATTCCTGCTGTTGTCGCTTCACTCGGAGGATTACTGGCTATTTTTTGGAACCCTTCCCATCATGCGCGCAGTCTTATTCAGCATTTTGCTGCAGGGGTCGTTCTTGCCGCTTTGGCGGTAGAAGTTTTGCCGGAAATCGGGCGAGAACACGCACCTGCATGGATATTGATCAGTGCTTTTAGCATCGGCGGTATTTTGATGTATATTATGAAGCTGTGGAGCATACGTTTAGAAGCAAAGACGGAACATTTGGGTGATAACGCTTTCAATTACGGTCTGATAGCGGCGACTTTTATTGATGTGGCAGTGGATGGCTTTATTATCGGTGCCGGATTTGCCGCCGGAGGCAGTACGGGATTGATTTTGGCGCTCGGTTTATCGGTTGAGCTTTTGTTCCTCGGATTATCTCTCGTATCGGACACGATTAAAGGGTGGCGTGTTATTTTTATGACACTCATGCTTGCAGGTGTGGTACTGAGTTGTACACTCTTGGGGAACTATCTTTTATCCGGTGCTTCTACAAGTGTGATCAGTGCGATTCTCGCTTTCGGTGTGGCGGCATTGCTGTATCTGGTAACCGATGAACTCTTGGTTGAGGCACATGTGATCGAGGAAAAACCTTCCTCGACGCTTTGGTTGTTTGCCGGTTTTTTAGTCTTTTGGAGTATTCAGCTTTTTAGCTGAGCATAAAAAATTATTTTTTCTTCTTCTCATCCGGCATCATCCATAAAAACGGATAAACCAATGTCCGTTTCAGGATATTAAACGGTGCCGTAACAATCTCTTTTGCAATAGCCGTCTCTACTTTCGGATCATCGAGTTTTCCGCTAATAGTGAGGGTAGTAGAGAGTGAACCGTCATTTCCAAGCAATATATACCCTACAACCGGAACTTTACCTAACACCGAGCCAAGATCGGTTTTAAGGGTAAGTTCTCCTTTTAATGTCTGCGTTTTCAAATCGGCACTCCCGTCTCCGAGTATTTTCATCTCCGGTGAATTAAGGGTGAAATTGTCGACATGGACAATACCGCGATTATAATCAAAATGGGCATACCCTTCTTTCAGCGGAAGACCTTTTGTATTGTAATTTGGAAGTGAAAATGTTGCTAATGACGGTACCGTATTGATAAATGCCAATACGTTATTCAGTACCTTATAATCTTTCAAAATAGAGTTCTCTACTCTCATAACCCCGTCAAATGCCTCAGCTTCTCCTTTAGCCTGAAACGAAAACTTCCCTCCGGTAAAATCACTGAATAAGAAGAGGTGTTCCATAAACGTATCGTTAAATCCATTTCCATTGATCATAAACAGACCGTTGCGTATTTTTAGCGTTGCAGTTCCGCCCATATGTGCGAGTGTCGCATCCATATCGTCATCATGCACTGAAGCATCCAAACTGTCTGCAACGATTTTACGCCCCTTCATTAGATAAAGATAGGTATTGGAAGCATGAATCTGTACGGGGAGTGTTGTTTCATCCGTATGACTTTGAGTTCTGCTTTCTGACGCTATTCCAGGGCTCTCTTCAGGTTGATGCTCTGAGAGAAAGCGGAAGAGTTGAGGCATATTAATACCGGCATTTTTGGCAGTGATATCTATTTTTTCACCGTTGCGGGTGAGGACAAGCCGATCGTTAATCCGAAGTTTGGTTTCACCTTCATGATAGACGCCGCTAAAGTTATAGCGGGTAACAGGTTTGTCATTGAGCATCATAATAGGGTATGGATAGATAACCGAACCGTTAAAATTGTAGTGAGAGCTCTCAGGTGAATAAAAGAGATTGAGATAGCCGTTATCGATATTATATTTGCGAAGAAGTGGAGATTTTTGGGAAAGGAGTGAAATATCGCTCAGCGCCATTTTCCATCCGTGCGGAATAGTTGTAAATCGGGCTTTCAAAGCATCAACATCCAATACAATTTCATCTTTGGATGCATCCACATTCAGATTTAACGACTTTTGAGCATCCAGAATAGGGAATATTTTTGGACTCAAGGGGATCATGTCAGTGATAAGAATAGAGCCTTTTTGTGTACCTATCTGATATTTTCCGCTAAATTTACCTTTTAATAGATCCCCTAAGACGGTTTCGATGTCTTTAAAAATAAGCTCATCACCGTTCATGGATACGCTAAACGGTGAAACCAGCAGCGGGAGTTGATGGACGGACCACGCAGAAGCGTTATTACTGTTGAGTACAATGCCGTCATAATCATAGTGCAGACCAAATTTCAGAGGGGTCTGTTGGAGCTGAACATCCCCTAGTTTAAAGTCGTCGAGTTGTATTTGAATATCGGTTTGTTTGTTAGAACCGTCCAACAATGCATCGATTGTTCCGTGAATCGTATTGTCGAGACTAAAATGAACTGATTTTAGAGTGCTGCGGGCGTTATGATAGTCAAATGGAGCATGAAATGCATCAATATTCAGCGGTTTTCCGAGAATGTTCCATTGGGAGGAAGCGATATCGAGAGTATCTTCTTTAGGCGTTATTATATAGTTGACTTTAAGCGGATGACGGAGATTTAAATGCTGTTTATTGGTTAATGGAGAGACTTCGTAGGCACTGATAGAGACAATTCCACGGTCAGAAGAGGCGTCATAGTCTCCTTTTACGAAGGCATCGGCGATGTTATCTCCGTAATGGGCCGTAAAATTTTCAAAACTGACATGCGTATTATTGAGATTGACTCTTCCGCCTTCTGATCTTAGAGCAATTTGATCCAGTAAAATATCCGATGCGCTAGGACGAAATACACCCTGAGCGGTAGTATCCAGCGTATGCAGATCGACGGAGAGATTCAAGTCGACATCGCAGGTACCGGATGTCTGTTTTATCGGAAGATCGATTTGATAAAAATGCAAGAGAGACAAGATCGGATCATTCAGCATTGCATGAGCGGTTTTAATATGAGTAGTTAGCATCGTGTGTTGTGTAGAAAAATCAATGAAAAGTGAACTTTGTTCGGTAGGCAGTGTATAGAACATACCTTGAATCGGGGTAATATAGAGTTTTCCGTGATGGAACGAGAGATCAACACGCGGTGCTTTTATAGGTTCAAACCTTTGTGCAAACGTGTATTCTCCTTGCTCAACCGTTGCTTCAGCCCGGAGAGACTCTAACAGCTCGTCAGGCTTGTCATAATGAAATTTTCCTTCCAGACGGTGAAGGGTAATCGAACGGGCTTTCGCGTATTCGCTAATCCAAGGCTGTACCTGAGGGTCAAGGTCAAATACTTTTACAAGCGGCTTAATAGTGCTGAACTCCTGATCCGCAAACATTTTAAAGCTCAATGTATCGGTATCTCCTGATGCCGAAATACGTAGAGTAGGAGTTTCAGGCAAATTAACGATGAGATTGGATGTAAGCGTCTGTTTTAACAGTTCGATATTTAATGTTAGAGAAATATTGGCATCATCGATACGGCAAGGCGGGAGTGAAAGATTAAAAGATTTTTCATCGAGAGTATAGGTACCGTGGCATGTGTAATGGCCATGTTGTAATACAAACTCTCCGTTGGAGCCTTTGCGGTAGTGGAGAGAGGAATAGATCTTTTTATATTGAATAGTATCAATGTCGATCCGGTCTACCCAACGTTGTATGTTACGCACTAGCGGCGGGAGTTTAGAGAGGGGTTTTAAGGTAATAGGGGTATTATCACTTTTGAGAGCACTTAGGTCTATTTTTGAGGCACGAATCAGTAGTGCATTGTTCCATTTGAGATATAATTGCTCAATTATGACACCTTTAAATGTCAGGTGATCAATTCTAATACCTTCTAGTAAAGCGATAAACGTGAAAAAACCGATCAAAAAAGTAAAGCCTAAAAAAAGAACAATATTTCGATGGGTTTTCGGGATAATACTGGTGATGATTTTTTCTTTCATGACTTACCTGTTTTCTACTGTTACATCACCCAAAATTGTTTATATTCCGCAAGGTTCCGTCTTTAAAAGTATATCACACCTCCAGTCTGAAGGGGTAAATGTTCACTTTATAGATGCATTTATTTTACGCTTGATGGGAGCTCCTCAAAAAGGGTGGATTGATATCAAAGAAGAAAAAATGAGCCGTTTTGAGTATCTCTATCAACTTACTACCGCAAAAGCGGCAACACGAGAAATTACATTAATCCCCGGTGAAACGACAGTTGTATTTTTGCAACAGATTGCGGATCAGCTTTTACTCGATGTCAACCTTTTGCAAAAGGCGTATGATAAACATGCACTCTATAAAGAGGGTAATTTTGTTCCGGATACCTATAGTATTCCAAACGATACCGATGAAGAAAAACTGATTGTCCATCTTTTAGCCGAGTCGGATAAGAAGATGAGAAGCTGGGCAGATGAGTATCATACCCCATTTGATAAAGATAAATGGTTACAAATTGTAACAAAAGCATCGGTAATTCAAAAAGAGGCAGCTTCTGAAGAAGATATGCCGTTTGTTAGCTCGGTTATTGATAATCGGATACAAAAGGGGATGAGACTCCAAATGGACGGCTCATTAAACTACGGTGAATACTCCCATCAAAAAGTTACGGCAAAACGGATAAGAACGGACACAACTCCCTATAATACGTACAAAATCAAGGGTATTCCTTTGTATCCGGTATGTAATGTCTCTAAAGAAGCCATCCATGCCGCACTTAATCCGGCGCATACCGATTACCTCTATTTCGTTAGAGGGAAAAATGGGGAGCATATTTACAGTAGTTACTTTTCTACACACCATAAAAACATAGTAAATGCTACAAAATGAAACATATTTGCAACTTTTTATCCTTTTTTGGAGTTTAAATAGAAAAACTCCCCCTCAGTAGTGTTATGATGCTTGTATAAAAATAATGACAGGAGAACCTGATGGCAAAAATCATTTGGTCAGTAATTGATGAAGCTCCGGCTTTAGCGACATATTCGCTACTTCCAATCGTAAACGCATTTACAAAAGCAGCAGGTGTAGAAGTTGTCACAAGTGATATTTCACTTGCAGGTCGTGTTATCGCAACCTTTCCGGAAAGAATGACTGATGCTCAACGCATTCCGGATAATCTCGCTGAATTAGGTGTTATTGCAACTCAACCTGACGGCGTTATCATTAAGCTTCCAAATATTTCAGCTTCAATTCCACAGCTTAAAGCGTGTATTGAAGAACTTCAATCACAAGGTTATGATCTTCCGAATTATCCGGAAGAGCCTAAAACAGATGAAGAAAAAGAGATTTTTGCCCGTTATGCAACGTGTTTGGGCTCTGCCGTTAATCCGGTTCTTCGTGAAGGTAACTCGGATCGCCGTGCTGCGGTTGCGGTTAAAAACTTTGCTAAGAAAAATCCTCACAAACTTCGTGCATGGGATGAGGGTTCAAAAACTCGTGTTGCTCACATGAACAGCGGTGATTTCTATGCGAATGAGCAATCAGTCATCAAAAACGGTGACGGCAAAGTAACGATTGCACTTAACGGTAAAACATTAAAAGAGATCGATGCAAAAGACAAAGAAGTTCTTGACGGTACATTCATGAGCGCAAAAGCGCTTCGCTCTTTCTTGGCGGATTCTATCGCTGAAGCAAAAGAGAAAAATATTCTTTGGTCGATTCACCTCAAAGCGACCATGATGAAAGTAAGTGATCCGATCATGTTCGGTCATGCTGTTTCTGTATTCTTCAAAGACGTATTTGAAAAATATGCGGCTGATTTCAAAGAGATCGGTGTTAACCCGAATCTCGGTCTTGGTGATCTTTACAAAAAATTGGCAAAATTGCCTTCGGATAAAAAAGCGGAAATCGAAGCGGCTATCATGGCGGTTTACCCGACTCAACCGGCTATGGCGATGGTTGATTCTGATAAAGGGATCACTAACCTACATGCATCAAACGATGTTATTATCGATGCTTCACTTCCTGTTGTCGTACGTGACGGCGGTAAAATGTGGAATCCGGCAGGAAAAGTAGAACAATGTGTCGTTACGATTCCGGATCGTTGTTATGCAACAATGTACTCTGAGATCATAGAGGATTGCAAAAAGAACGGTCAATTCGACGTTACAACGATGGGTTCTGTATCCAATGTCGGTTTGATGGCACAAAAAGCGGAAGAATACGGTTCTCACCCGACAACGTTTGAAATTGCTGAAGACGGTGTAGTAACCGTTACTGATGACAGTGGCGTATTGATGACGTTCAACGTTGAGAAAGGTGATATCTGGCGTATGTCTCGTGCAAAAGATATCCCGATCAAAGACTGGGTACGTCTTGCGGTAGAGCGTGCAGAAATCGAAAACGTTCCGGTAGTGTTCTGGTTGGATGAAAACCGTGCACATGATGCGAACATCATTAAAAAAGTGAATGAGTACCTTCCTGAATTTAATAAAGGAAATATTGAGTACCATATCTTGGCACCTGAAAAAGCGATGGCGTTTTCATTGAAACGTGTTCGTGCAGGACAAAATACTATTTCAGCAACCGGTAACGTACTACGTGACTATTTGACTGACTTGTTCCCAATTTTGGAACTTGGTACATCGGCTAAAATGCTTTCAATCGTTCCATTGCTTGCAGGCGGCGGATTATTTGAAACAGGTGCAGGCGGATCGGCTCCGAAGCACGTTGAACAATTTGTGAATGAAGGTCACCTTCGCTGGGATTCACTCGGTGAATTCCTTGCTTTGGCAGAGGCGATGCGCCATATTAACAAAACAGAAAAAAGCAACAAGTTGTCAGCATTGACTGCAGCGCTTGATGAAGCGAATGCGGCTTACCTTGACAATAATAAAGAGCCTTCACGAAAAGCGGGAGAACCGGATAATAAAGCAAGCCATTTCTTCTTGGCTCAATATTGGGCAAAAGCTTTGGCTGAGCAAACTACAGATGCAGAACTCGCAAGTCGATTTGCTGCGGTTGCTAAAGCTCTTAGTGAAAATGAAGCTAAAATCATGGAAGAACTTCTCTCAGTAGAAGGAAAAGCACAGGATATCGGCGGTTATTTCCACCCGGATAACGCAAAAACTGAAAAAGCAATGCGCCCAAGTGCAACACTTAACGCAATTATTGCCGCTATCTAAATCGAACAATGGATTGGGGAATTTCCCCAATCGCTTTTTATCTGTAGATAGGATCTATAGATAAAAGGCGATTAATCGTCTTTTATTTCTCTTTTACTAAAAGGGAATACTGATATGACACAAGGAGTAGGAAAATGGTAAAAGGAAAACGTGTCGGGATCGTCGGTGCTGGAAATGTCGGATCAACGATCGCCTACTCACTTGCTATGCTTGGCTCTTGCCATGAAATTATTTTACGCGATAACAAAATCGAAATTGCAAAAGGTAAAGCACTTGATATGTCTCAAGCCGCTGCTGCGGTACGTAGTCACTCAGTGGTAAGCGTTGCCGAAACAATGGCAGATATGACGGACTGCGATGTAGTCGTAATTACGGCAGGAAGCCCGCGTTTGCCGGGCATGAGCCGTGATGATCTATTGATGATTAATGCGAAAGTAACGCGTGAAGTCATCGAAGGCGTTGCACAATACTCTCCGAATGCAATCGTGATTATGGTCTCCAACCCGTTGGATGCAATGACTTATGTCGCGTTACGTGAAAGCGGCTTCGATCGCAGCCGTGTTATCGGTATGGCAGGTGTTTTGGACAGTGCGCGTATGGCGGCATTTATTCAGGAAAAACTGGGTTACGGCGGAGGTCAGATCCGTGCATCCGTTATGGGGGGACATGGTGACGATATGGTTCCGTTACCTCGTTATTCGACGGTTGCCGGGGTTCCCCTCTCGGATGTTTTGACGCATGATGAAATTGAAGAGATCGTACAACGTACCCGTAAAGGGGGAGCGGAAATCGTAGCGCTTCTTCAAACCGGTTCGGCCTATTATGCACCGGCTAAAGCAACGGCAATTATGGTTGAAGCGATTTTGAAAGATACAAAACAAATTCACCCGTGCGCCGTCTATCTCGAAGGTGAATACGGATTCCATGATGTTGTGAGCGGGGTCCCGGTTATGCTGGGAGCCAACGGTGCCGAAAAAATTATCGAAGTGACATTGAACGATGCAGAAAAAGAGATGTTCGCTGCATCATGCAAGTCGGTACAAACATTGATCGATACTCTTAATACCAACAATTTCTTTCAAGGAGCAGAATAATGGGCTTTCGCGTAGAAAAAGACACAATGGGGGAAATTCGGGTTCCGAATGACACCTATTGGGGGGCGCAAACACAGCGTTCATTGGAAAACTTCCAAATCGGCGAAGAAAAAATGCCGTATGAGATTACAAGAGCTTTTTCACTTCTAAAAAAAGCGGTTGCACTTGTTAACTGCGATCTTGGAATGCTCTCTAAAGAGAAAGCGGATGCGATTGCTCAGGCGGCAGATGAGATGCTCGATGGAAAATTGGATGCGCATTATCCGCTTGTCGTATGGCAAACCGGTTCAGGCACCCAGTCCAATATGAACAATAACGAAGTATTGGCAAGTCGTGCGACTGAGATTCTTGGCGGTGATTTCCGTACACAAAAATTGGTTCATCCGAATGATGATGTCAATAAATCACAAAGTTCAAACGATACCTACCCGACAGCGTTGCACGTAGCGGCAGTAATCGCGGTTGAGACCCGTTTGCTTCCTGCGATTGACCATCTTCGTAACACATTGATTAACAAGTCGGTTGCATTTAGCGACATCGTTAAAATCGGTCGTACCCATTTGCAAGATGCCACACCGCTTACGCTGGGTCAAGAGATCAGCGGCTGGGTTGAGATGCTCAACAAATGCGAAAAAATGGCGAAAGATTCTCTTGAATCGGTTCGCGAACTTGCCCTTGGCGGTACGGCGGTCGGAACTGGGCTTAATGCACACCCTGAGTTAGGAACACGTGTAGCGGCAAAATTGACGGAGCTTACCGGTCATAAATTTGTGACGGCTCCAAATAAATTCCATGCGTTGACAAGCCATGATGCCCTTGTCTTTGCACACGGAGCCCTTAAAGCGCTTGCGGCAGACATGATGAAAATTGCAAATGACGTTCGTTGGCTAGCATCCGGTCCTCGTTGCGGTATCGGTGAGATCACCATTCCGGAAAACGAGCCGGGTTCATCGATCATGCCGGGCAAAGTCAATCCGACTCAGAGCGAAGCGGTTACGATGGTAGCGTGTCAAGTAATGGGTAACGATGCGTGTATCGGTTTCGCGGCAAGTCAAGGTAACTTTGAATTGAATGTCTTCAAACCGGTCATTGCGTATAACTTTTTACAGTCTGTGAGATTGTTGGCCGATTCGATTGTATCGTTTAACGATAATTGTGCAATCGGAATTGAGCCGGTTCGTGAACAAATCAATGCGTATTTGAATAACTCATTGATGTTGGTTACGGCGTTGAATCCGTACATCGGATATGAAAATGCGGCAAAAATTGCCAAAACAGCACACAAAGAAAACTCGACACTGAAAGAGACTGCGATAAAACTCGGTCTTCTTACAGCTGAAGAGTTTGATAAATATGTCATCCCTGAAGAGATGACAAGACCTATAGCGTAAACTTAAACAGGAGGAATTGATGAATATTCACGAATATCAAGCAAAAGAATTATTCAAAAAGTACAACGTACCGACACTGCGTGGTCACATTGCATTTACGCCCGATGAGGCTGTTAAAGCGGCTCAAGAGCTCGGTGGAAATATTTGGGTTGTCAAAGCTCAAATCCATGCAGGCGGACGCGGTTTAGGCGGCGGTGTTAAACTGGCTCGTTCAACTTCTGAAGTACGTGAAATGGCTTCTCAAATCTTGGGTATGCAACTGGTAACACACCAAACAGGGCCTGAGGGTAAACTTGTTCAAAAAGTCTACATCGAAGAGGGTGCGGATATCAAAAAAGAGTATTATCTTGGGCTCCTTCTTGACCGTGCACTTGAAATGCCGATCATGATGGCTTCTACAGAGGGCGGTATGGCGATCGAAGAGGTTGCACATAACACTCCTGAAAAAATCATCAAAGTGTCTATCGACCCGTTGACCGGTTTCCAATCGTTCCACGGCCGTAAATTGGCATTCGGTTTGGGTCTTCCGGTTGAAGAGATCAATACGTTTATTAAATTTGCATCTGCACTTTATAAAGTATATATGGATCATGATGCCGAAATGATCGAAATCAATCCGTTGGTTAAAACCGGTGACGGTAAATTCTTGGCACTGGATGCTAAAATGGGCTTTGACAACAATGCTCTTTATCGTCAATCTCAAGTCAATGAAATGCGTGATTTGAGCGAAGAAGAACCGACTGAAATCGAAGCGGGTAAATTCGGACTTAGCTATATCAAGCTTGACGGTGATGTCGGATGTATGGTTAACGGTGCCGGTCTTGCGATGGGCACAATGGATACCATCAACTATGAAGGCGGAAAACCGGCTAACTTCTTGGATGTCGGCGGTTCTGCAAGTGCGGAAACGGTTGCCAAAGGGTTTGATATTATTCTCAAAGATCCGAACGTAAAAGCGATTTTTGTCAATATTTTCGGTGGAATCGTACGTTGTGACCGCGTTGCCAACGGGATCATCGAAGCAACAAAAATCACAAACGTCAATGTGCCTGTTATCGTACGACTTGACGGAACTAACGCTATCGAAGCGGCAGAAATTTTGAACAATGCCGGTATCGCGAATATCATAGCGGCAACCGATCTTGCAGACGGTGCGCGCAAAGCCGTTGCAGCAGCTAAGGGAGAGTAATTAATGTCTATTTTGGTTAATAAAGATACAAAAGTAATCGTTCAAGGGTTTACAGGTAAAGAGGGGACGTTCCATGCAGAGCAATGTATGGCATACGGTACTAAAATCGTCGGCGGTGTTACACCGGGTAAAGGGGGACAAGAACACCTCGGTCAACCGGTATTCAATACGGTAGCCGAAGCGGTAGCCGCTACCGGTGCGACGGTTTCTATGATCTTCGTACCGCCGGCTTTTGTTTCCGATGCGGTTATGGAAGCTGCTGACGCCGGGATCAGCCTTGCGGTCATCATTACCGAGGGTGCCCCGGTTAAAGATATGATGTTTGCAAAAGCGTATGCGGTTAAGAAAGACATGATGACAATCGGGCCGAACTGTCCGGGTATCATTACGGCAGAAGAGTGTAAAATCGGTATTATGCCGGGCTTCATTTTCAAAAAAGGAAATGTCGGTTTGATCTCTAAATCGGGAACGTTGACGTATGAGTCTGCAAATCAGGTTGTAAAAGAGGGATACGGTATTACAACAGCGGTCGGTATCGGCGGTGACCCGATCATCGGTTTGAGCTACAAACAACTCCTTCCGATGTTTGAAGCAGATCCGGAAACACATGCAATCGTTATGATCGGTGAGATCGGCGGTGATTTGGAAATCCAAGCCGCGGCGTATATCAAAGAACACATCACGAAACCGGTTGTTGCGTTTATCGCAGGTCAAACAGCACCTGCCGGTAAACGTATGGGACATGCAGGGGCGATTATCTCCGGAGGTGCAGGTACGGCAGCAGAAAAAATGGCGGCGCTTGAAGCGGCTGGCGTAAGAGTTGTTGTCTCTCCGGCAGATATCGGTAAAGCACTTGCCGAAGTGATGAAAAAATAATGATCACCGTCTTTGAAGTTGCCAATATTCGTTGCGGCGGGTGTGCCAATACGATTACGAAAGCACTCAAAGAGGGTGGATTTGAAGAGGTCAGTGTTGACCTCTCGTGCGAGCCTCGCAAAGTAACAGCAGATATTCTTGATGAGGCGCAATCAGCACACTTTAAGGCTATATTAAGAAGCCTCGGATATCCTCTAAACGGTGAGGAAGAGGGTGTTATGGATAATGCCGCTCTAAAGCTCAAGAGTTTTGTCTCATGTGCAGTAGGCAAATTTTCAGCGGATGACGAGACAAAAAAATAATGTGAATTTCGCCTGAGTGCGTAGATTCGATGCCGTATCGGCCAGTGTAGACGCGGAAATGTTTTCCGCGATGTTCAAACTAAAATGTAGGAGAGCAGATGTTTAAAACGATCAACCCCGGTAATGTCCCTGTATGGGTAAATACCGATAACTGTAAAGCGTGTGATATTTGTGTATCAGTATGTCCATCAGGTGTACTTGGTATGCGTTATGAGCCTACATCAACGTTAGGTGCTATGATCTCTATCGATCATCCCGAAAGTTGTATCGGCTGTAATGAGTGTGAACTTACATGTCCGGACTTTGCAATTTATGTTGCAGACAAAGCCGATTATAAATTCGCAAAACTTACTGACGAAGCAAAAGAGCGTCAAGCCGCTATTATTGCTAACAAGTATATGTCTTTAGACCAAGTAGGAGTGAAATAATGGCAAGAGAAGTAATTTCAACAGGTAACGAATTATCAGCACTCGGTGCTTTTGATGCAGGGTGTATGTTTTTCGGAGGATATCCGATTACTCCGTCATCTGAAGTCATGCATGAGATGTCTGATCTTTTGCCGACTGTCGGTGGAAAATTTATCCAAATGGAAGATGAGATCGCCGGTATTTCCGTAGCGCTCGGTGCTTCTATGGCGGGTACCAAAGCAATGACGGCAACTTCAGGTCCGGGGATTTCACTTAAAGCGGAACAAATCGGTTTGGGCTTCATCGCTGAAGTTCCATTGGTTATCGTTAACGTTATGCGTGGTGGTCCTTCAACCGGTCTTCCGACACGTGTATCTCAAGCCGACATCGGTCAAGCACAATATCCGACTCACGGTGACTATGCGTCAATCACATTGTGTGCCGGTTCACTCGAAGAGTGTTATACTCAAACGGTACGTGCATTCAATTTGGCTGAAACGTATATGACTCCGGTATTCGTTCTTTTGGATGAAACAGTAGGACATATGCACGGTAAAGCAGTTCTTCCTGATTTAGAAGAAATCAAAGCTTCGATCAAAAATCGTAAACGTTTTGATGGAAAACCGGAAGACTATCGTCCGTACGATGTTCCGATGAACACTCCGGCAGTATTGAATCCGATGTTCGAAGGATATCGTTATCATGTTACAGGTCTTCACCACGGTCCAACCGGTTTCCCTACCGAAGATGCGGCACAATGCCAGTTCAATATCGAACGTCTTGTCGGTAAAATCAACACAGTAGCGGCTGAAAATGACGGTTTGGATGATCAACCGGATTATGAAGAGTTTATGATGGATGATGCCGAAGTATGTATGATCGCGTACGGAAGTATCTCTCGCGGAGCGAAAGAAGCGGTTATGAAACTTCGCAATGACGGTATAAAAGCTGGTCTTTTCCGCCCGATCACTATCTGGCCAAGTCCGGCTAAAAAGCTAAAAGAGATCGGTCAAAAATTCGACAAGATTTTTGTAACAGAGCTTAATATGGGTCAATACCTCAAAGAGATCGAACGTGTAATGGGTAGAAGTGACTTCGGTACACTTCACAAAGCAAACGGTCGTCCGATTGCACCACTTGAAATGGTAGCTAAAGTTAAGGAGATGTTCTAATGGCTTTCAATTATGATCAATATCTACGTGTAGATAAAATGCCGACACTCTGGTGTTGGGGATGTGGTGATGGTGTTATTCTTAAAGCATGTATCCGTGCCATTGAAAAAATGGGATGGGACATGGACAAAGTATGTGTCGTATCGGGGATCGGTTGTTCTGGACGTTTCAGCTCATACATCAACTGTAATACGGTTCATACGACACACGGTCGTACGGTTGCATACGCTACAGGTATCAAATTGACTCGTCCTGATGCAAATGTAATCGTTGTAGCCGGTGACGGTGACGGGTTGGCGATCGGTGGTAACCATACAATTCACGGATGCCGACGTAATATCGATTTGAACTTTATCTTGATCAATAACTTTATTTACGGTTTGACCAATTCTCAAATTTCTCCGACGACTCCACAAGGTATGTGGTGTGTATCGGCACAAAACGGGAATATCGATCCAACTTTCGATGCGTGTAAATTGGCGATCGGTGCGGGTGCGTCATTCGTAGCACGTGAAACGATGCTTGATCCGAAAAAATTGGAAAAAATCTTTGTAAAAGGGTTCTCTCATAAAGGATTCTCATTCTTTGACATTATGTCTAACTGCCATATCAACCTTGGCCGTAAAAACAAAATGGCAAGTGCAATGGAAAATCTTGAGTGGATCGACAGCATCACCGTTCCATTGAAAAAATGGGAAGCTTTGTCACCGGAAGAGCAAATGAATAAATTCCCTACGGGTGTATTGCGTGAAGTTGAACAAGCAGAATACTGTGATCTTTATGACATGGTAATCGAAGCGGCACAAGGTAAACGTGCAAAAATCACGCAAGACGATTTTGCGAAAAAAATCTAAGGAGAAACCATGAGACATACGATACGATTTACAGGCGTCGGTGGACAAGGGGTTCTTCTTGCCGG
>NZ_JAQUHV010000009.1 GCF_028681615.1 Sulfuricurvum sp. | reverse complement strand
AAAAGACGACACAGCTATCTTGGATATTTGTCTCCAAACGAATTTGAGGTAAGATACTTCTCGGAATCAAGAAACCATGAGGTGTCGGTCGTCAATTGAACCGTCTACTAAATGGGGGTCATTCCAGATCGCTACTTAACGAGTATCAATTGGTCAACATGAGAGATACGTCAAGAGAAATACATAAGCTATTACATTTTATTTCCCAGATGAAAACCCTTTAAAGGTATGATACTTTATTGATTTACTACTTTTACAAGTATATGGTTCAGGTTGGATCGTTACTTCTGTAAGTTTAGCTTCTTTATAAATTTCTTTTAATTTTTCTTTTTCTTTTGGTGTTAATGCTTCATCTGCCATCTATGTTTACTCCAATATCTCAAATATTTTACATATTATGCCTATTCTTGTATCAAAGATCATTATCAGAGCATCTCTAATTTTGCCTTTCTTTTCTGCCAATCAGGCATATGCAAACTCAGATAATTATAGAAGTTTTTACTATGGTCATTATGGATCAAATGAACCAATTCATGAAAAATGACATACTCGATTGAGCTCTTTGGTTTTTTAATGAGTTCAAGGTTTAGATTGATGTAGGATTTTTTAGGGTTACATGATCCCCAGCGTGTTTTCATTGATCTAATCCGAACCGCTTTGATCTCAAGTTTGACGATAGCGTTATATTTTTCGATATTTTTTTGAAAATACTCTATAGCCCTAAATTTATACCAATCATTGATGAGCTTTTCTTTTCTGCTGTAGTCATTTTTGTTTTTCACAAAGAGTTCAAAATATCCACGATTCAGTCGAGCCTTCTCTTCGTTTGATTCGATCACCTTTAGGCGGTAATTTCTACCGAGATATATAAAGCTTTCGCCACTCACCAGCTCTTTATTTGGTTGAGTATTTTTTTGAAAAAGTGCGAGCTGCTGATTGATCCAATTGGCTCTTTTGAGAAGGATATGTTCAATTTCCCTATCCGTCATATCAAGAGGTACCGTTAGCAATACTTCTTGATTAGGTTTGACCTTTAGATTGGCGTGCTTTATATCCTTGTAAACAATGGTGATGTTATCTCTTTGCATAGTTGTTTATGCCGATGGAACGAACTTGAGCGATGATGTCATCTAAGTCAGCGAATTTAATTTTGTGGGTACTTTCCAACTCCCAAAGCAAATCGTCAATCTCTTGATCAATAGCATTCTTAACATCGTTATTGTTTTCCCAATCAGGTTTTTTAGATGCTTCTTTGAAGATTGAGTCTACCTTGATTACAACTTGTACAAATGTTTCCGATGGTATTTCTTTCATATATGCTTGCAGGTTATCATAAAAAGATCGCGCTGTAGGATTATGTTTTATTTGTTCCGGGTATTCGTCTAGATCGTCACTATTTTTTTGCATCAATAGTGAACGAATATCTTTCGCGTGTTTGAGCTTGTCTTCATCACTGAGACGCCCCTCTTTATACTCATCCAAAATCTCTTGGATACGCTGAGAGAGTTTGTCGTAATACGCCGGATTTTGCTCGCGCCTTTCAGAAATCACCTTAGTGCTGGCACTGATAATGGTATCGGCTCTTGCATTATCCCCAACCACCCGATCCAGCTCTTTTTCAAAATCTGCTTCGAAAATATTGACAAGCTTGGTGAGTTGATTCACCTCTTCGGCACTGATGAATGTATCCAGAAGCTTTTGCATCTGCTTTTCATATTTACCAAAATCTACTTCTTCGTGATAGCGGATTTTGACGCTTTTGCGTAGCTCACTGTAGAACTTCATAGCCCTTTTATACTCTTCGATTTCTGCTTTCGTGAAGACTTCGGTAATTTTGTCACTTGAGAGGGCGAGTTTGAGCGCTCTAGCATAAGACGATAAGAGCTCGTAAAACTCTTTTCTCTTCTCCTCATCCCCCAAGAAAACTTCATAGCTCTCTTGATCGTTTTTATTGTTGACGGGATCAAAAAGCTCTTTGAGATGAGAATAATACGTTTTAACTCTCGCCACTTCTTCTTTTATATCGATTACGGCACCCATCAAGTCTTCTTCATCGAACCCTGTCAGAGAACTATACGAAGTCAGAGCTTGGTCAAGGTTTCCTAGAAGTCCGCGATAGTCCACAATGAATCCAAAGTCTTTCCCATCATACAGACGATTAACACGTGCGATTGCTTGCAAGAGATTATGTTCTTTGAGCTCTTTGTCTATATAGAGGATCGCCGCTCTTGGAGCATCAAATCCAGTCAAAAGCTTATCAACGACAATCAGTAATTCGATCTCATCACCCTCGATAAACTCATCTTTGATCTTATCAAGAAATCGTTCTTCGTCACCGTATTTTCTGATGAGTTTATTCCACGCTTCTATGACAAACTGCTTGTTGCTTTCATCGACTTCGTCATACCCCTCACGTGTGTCTGGTGCAGAAATGACAAAAGAGGTTTTGATATTGCCGTACTCTTCGAAAATAGAGTGATATTTGATCGCTTCGTATTTACTGCTGGTCGCCAGCATAGCTTTGAATCCTGTGCCTTGTACATTTTTAATGAAATGTTCATTGATATCAAGCGCGATCATCTCCAAGCGACGTTCACTAGAAGCGATTCGCTGAAATCTCGCCCACTTTCTTTTTAAATCCATTTTTTGTTCATCATTCAAATCACGAGAAATCATCTCAAACCGGCGGTCCAGTCCGTTTTGATCATTAACCCATTGATCGACCAATCGACCTTCATACAGTAGTGGCAAGACGGCATTGTCCCGCACCGCTTGATCAATCGTGTATTTATGAATCAATCCGCCGAATTTCGCAATAGAGCTTTTTTCGCGTTTGAGCAGAGGTGTACCCGTAAAGCCGAGATAACAACCGTTGTCAAACACTTTTTTCATTGACTTGTGTAGATCACCGCCTTGAGTACGGTGCGATTCATCGACTAGCACGAATATATTGGGGTCATCTAAGACGATTTTTTCTTTTTCAACAGTTTCAAATTTATGAATCAGCGTCGTGATGACACTCATGCCCGATTGCAGTTTTTCGATCAAATCATGCCCGCTATTAGCCCTTCCGGCTTTGATCTCGCTATTGGCAAACGTCGTGTGTATCTGTCTGTCCAAATCCGTTCTATCGGTGACTACGATGATTTTAGAACCTGCAATGTCCCGTTTGATCACTTTTGTGAGCATTGCCATTGTGAGGGATTTTCCACTCCCTTGTGTGTGCCATACAAGCCCGCCGCCACGTCTTCCGGTATTGTCAAACACATTGATCTTTTTAACGATTTCTTTGATCGCAAAAAATTGCTGATAACGAGCCACTTTTTTGATTTTGTTATCAAAAATGATATACGAGTGCAAAATTTCGATCACGCGTTTTTTACTGAAAAGGGCAAAAATGGTTTTATCCAGCGCACTCACGGCTCGATCCTCTATGAGGCTATTTGGCTCATTTTTAAATTCTTCCTCTTCCCAGACTGCATAAAACTTCTTGGGCGTTCCGGCTGTAGCGTATTTGGGGCTATGGTTATTTCCTGCAATGGTGAGCTGAATGTATTTGAAGAGATGCGGGATTTCGTCTTTTCCTTGATTACGTATCATTTGAGAGATCCCTTGCTCCGCGTCTACACTTGATTTTTTCAGTTCTATCACTGCGAATGGAATTCCATTGATAAAGAGCACCAAATCAGGTCGTCTTGTCTTGTCAACTTCAGTCGTAATTTGGCGACTGATGGTGTACTCTTCTGTGACGTGAAATATATTGTTTTCTGGATTTTTAAAATCAATGTACTGGAGAGAGAAGCTTTTTTTGACACCGTCGAGCAGTTCTTCGTCATAGCTGGTTCCAAGCATGAGTTTGTCACTGATTTTTTGGTTGGCACTCATCAGACCTTCATTGAGAGGTACATTGAGTTCTTCGATTGCTTTAGCAATATTTTTTGGGGAAAATGTATATTCTACCCCCTTGTATTCAAAGCCATTGATTTTTTGCAGTTTTTCGAGGAGAATGTCTTTGAGTATCACTTCTCCGAGCTTGCCATTACGAACTCTTACATTCTCTTCTTGGCTAATGTAGGTATAGCCCATATTCTTTAAGAGTTCTATAGTGTTGTTCTGAAGAGTTAACTCCGTAAAGATGTCTTGTTTCATACTACCCCTTCGTGTTCGATATAAGCTTTCTTACGCTGTTCGTAAATTGCATAAATGATTTGTTTGGCTTTATCCATTTTGCTCATTTTTTTTGCCTTCGGTTTTCGAAATTTATGAAAAACACTTATTTTCGTATCGTTTTTTTCTTCAGATTCTTTATTTTGTGGATGCTCGCCACCACCTTTCCATTCAGAGGAATATAACCATTCTTCATAATAATAAAGCCACAAATAAGTCCATGGAACGAATGTCGTATTTAACGGCATAGTCTGATCCCAATCTTTGTACGCCGGGTAATACAGACATAATTTAATCCTTTTTGAATCATAAAGATGTGGAATAGATTTTTTTTTGGATACATCCCAAACATCCTGATCAAGTATAAAAACATCTGGTGAATAGTTATCAATATGGAAAATTAGTAATACAACGTATGTCTTACTCAGTGGAGTAGGTTGTGCAGTAAACTCCCAATAAAAGTAGTCACGTGAAAACTCTCCTTTTCCATTGGATGCAAGGGGACAATTTTTTATACTAAAGTACTGTTGTTCTAAACTTAGTGTTTTGTATTTAGAGACCCCTTTTGCAAATGACATTTAGTTTCCAAAAAATGTATTTTTTTTGACCGGATGAGAATCAGATAGAGTCCCGAATCCAGCACCTAAAAGTCCTCTTTGTCTATTGTCATCAACCTTTTGTGTCATGTCGTTGTAAACTTTATTGACTGGGAGTTCTCCCAATCCTTTTTTGAGAGACTCAAAAACTAAATGTTGACCTTTGAGGTTATTAATCGATTCAAACATTTTGACTATTTCCGTGTGCCATGAATCAAAATTTTGTTTTTTTATTGGAGTGTAATTCCATTTTTCTGCAAAATTTTCACCCGTAACTGTAGGATTTTCTATCCAAAACAAAGTGTTTCGTGTTTCGATGAATAGGGGCATATATTTCAAAGTATCAATCATTAAACTATATTCATTGTAATACGTAAAATGTCGAATACAATATTCATAGGATTTGGCTGCTAAAGTAGTAATAATAATAGAAATAGGCGCATCGTCTTTACCATCGAACATCATGTCTCTATGTCTTTTAAAAATTTGTATATATCTTTTTAAAAGAGGTTTGTTTGAGTCATGTTCTGGCAATTCAGTGACTGTTGCTGCATCTTCAGTCATAAGGATTGTATTTCTTGAGTCAAACATACTTTTTGTAAATTCTGATATTGGCTCTATCGATGAGATATTATCGAACCATTCTGCATATCCTTCGGGATTGGTAGGCATATAGCATTCAAGCTTTTCATCAGCTACCAGCTCACTCTCATTGAATGGCTCGCGGTGGTTATCGAGTGATGGTGTGATGTCGAGATGGAATTCATTGGCATAATTAATACACCAGCCTCTATTTAAAGGGGTGAGCATTTTTTTGTAGGTATCATGTTCTTTAAGCCGATCACCAATAAGTTCCTTTAAACGTTCAGGCTTGATCATATCTGCCGAAACATTTGGTGTATAAAAAACCAGATCAATATCGAACTCATTTTTTCCGATGGGTTTGACAGTCGTTCCCAATCTAATCGAACCTTGAGGGTATATTTCACCATCTTTAAAACATTGTTTTTTACCATCACCCAATAAACAATATTCGCCTTCAGCCAGCCATTTTCCTACGGCTTTATAGCGTTCTTCCGCTAATTTATATTGAGATTTGGTGATCTCTAAAGAGTCACCGACTTTTTCTAAAATTTTAAATAGTTCTTTATTGGTCGACATCTTTGTCCTTTATGTATTTATTTATAAACGATTGAATTTCAGCGTGTCGAGAAGTAAAGTCATGATCTGCTTTACTGAGCAAGTTTTCATTCTGGGATATATCATCAAGAGGCAGAGTTTTGTCGCTTGTATATGTCAAACGTAAAATATTTTCTTTCGGCATTAAAAATTGCAGCAAACTATTATTGGTTTTAGTCTGCAAATTTAAAATCATCGAAATAAGTTTTTCTCTTTTCCAGCCAGTTAAGAACCCCCAAAATTTGGTGTTTATATGATAATCATTTTCTTCTACACCTGTTCCAATTGAGACAATAGAAACATCTTGAGGCTCAACCTTAAAAATCTTTTTTGCCTCAGCCAATGCAACCAGAACAGGACTGTTTGCCCAAAGCCCTCCATCTGCAAGCAAATGATTGCCAATTTTATGTGGAGGGAAAAAGATGGGTGCTGAAGATGAAGCCAAAATAGCATCATATAAAGCTATCTTTTTATCTCTTACCAACTCTTTGGTATTCCCATTGCTATCATTTTGACCATTGAAAGTTGTCTTAAAAACGAATTGTGTTGAATTCCCAATGTCAGTAGCACATATTAAAAGAGGTTTCTCTATATCTCCAAACACCGTATTTCCAAAAATCGTTTTCAATTGTTCTTTTAATGGATTAGGGTTATATCTACTGCCAAACAAACCAATTCTAGACAACCATCTCTTCTTAAAAATATTTTTGCCTTCATACTCATATAGAGAAATTACTTTATCAATAGCAATTTTTTTGACAATAGACCCAGCCAAAATTGAGCCGGTAGACGTTCCAACGATCAAATCAAAATCATTATAGAAATTCACACCGCAATCGTCTTGTATTCTTTTTAAAAGCTGTGCAGAGTATAGTCCTCTAATACCGCCGCCGTCTAAACAGAGAATTCTAAATTTTTTACTCATATTTTTACCCTCACTTCTCCAGTTAGTAGTTTTTGCATAAGCCCTTTTTTCTGCTGTTTTAGTTCTTCAAGTTCATTTTTGAGTAGATTTATCTCATCATCTGCAAGACTTAAAACTTCTGCTATTTTCTGTTGTTCGAGTAATGAGGGGAGTTTAGTTTTATATGATAAAAAATCTTTTGGATTAACTGCCATTCTTTCATATACTGTACCTTCTTCGTACCTTCTAACTTTCTTTATAAAATCATTCCAAGTTAGAAAATGTCCAAGAAAATCAATGTCAAAGCTTTTCTTTGCTTCAAAAGTAACATATATTGGAGAAAATATTCCATCACCATAGGTATTTTTACAAATTACTCCAAATTTCAAATTTGCTGGGTTGTAGCAAATATCATTAAGCTTTGTAATCTTATATTTTTTATTTTCATCTTTTACAAGTTGATCACGCTCGTATCTTTCAGTTTTTGGAACCACACCTTCTTTTGTTAAAGACACATGTTCAAATTCTAATCCCTTTTCTGAGTATGTTTTTCTTTCTTTTAAAACTTGACTTAAATGAATTTCTTTCCATCCATCATGAAATCCATCAAAACGAATTTGTCCGCTTAAAAGCTTTTGCATAAGGGCTTTTTTTTGTAGCTCTTTTGTTTCTAAAAGCTTCGTTTGTTTGGTGATAGATTCATCCCAAGTTGTTAAGATCTCGGCTATTTTTTCTTGCTCTTTTATATCAGGTTGAAGAATAGCAATGTTTTCAACAATTTTTTTGTTTATTTTAACCATACTTAAACTACTACCTGAAGCACATGTTCTTATGTATTGCATTACCGCAGATGTTTTTAAATAATATTCAAGATAATCTTTATTTACTTTATTTTCATCTATTCTAAATCTCATCATTAAATCAGGATAAGAGCAATTTAAAATTTCACCTCTAAATACTCCTGATCGACCAACTTTGTCTGGTGTATTTGACCTACTTATAAGGAAATCACCTTCTTTTAAAATAAATTGTTTAACTTTTATATCATTTATTGGGGCAGGTTTAATTTCTTTAAAATTCATTTTGTCGTCTGTTAGTGCACCTAATCCAAAAATCCAATTTCCATTTTCTAATTCTGGGCAAAGTGGAGAGTAGCCATTTTGAATATCTTTAGAAATTAAGTTTTTCAATTCTGTAATAGACCATTCGTTGGGTATCACTCCGACTTTTGTTATTTTATAGCCCTCAGGCACTATAGTTTTCATCTTATAGCCCCAGTTCTTTTAGATAAGTACTCATTTGGGTTTTTATAGTTACAAGTTCACTCTCTATTTTTGAGATACTTGCTTTTGTTGCTTCTATATCTACTTGCGCTTCCTCTTCAAATGTATCGACATATCTTGGAATATTGAGGTTATATTCATTTTCTTGTATCTCTTCGATTGTTGCTGTGTGAGAGTATTTTTCAATCTCGCTTCTATTTTTATAGGTGTCAAGAATTTTTGTTATGTATTCATCTGTTAAGTTATTTTGGCTTTTAGCCTTATCAAATTCGCGGCTCGCATCGATAAAGAGAATGTCTTTATGGGTTCTATTCTTTTTAAAGACCAATATAGTTGCAGGGATGCCGGTACCAAAGAAGAGATTCGCCGGTAATCCAATGACAGCATCTAGTAGGTTTTCATTGATCAGTTTTTCTCTGATTTTCCCTTCGCTTGCCCCTCTAAAGAGTACACCATGAGGGAGGACTACTCCCATCCGACCGTTTTCATTGAGGCTTTTGATCATATGGATTACAAATGCGTAATCACCTTTACTTTTTGGAGGTATGCCATAATCATTAAATCTTCTATAGGGGTCATTTTCAGCGAAATCTGCTCCCCATTTATCAAGACTAAATGGTGGATTTGCGACGACTACATCAAACTTCATGAGCTTGTCATCTTCGATGTGCAAAGGGTTTCTGATCGTATCTCCCCATTCGATCTTGGCATCGTTGATCTCGTGCAGATACATATTCATCCGGCAAAGCGCGTGCGTTTGCCCGTTTTTCTCTTGCCCATAAATGGCAAAGTTAGGAGAGCCGACTTCTTTACTCGCTTTGATGAGAAGTGATCCTGAACCACACGTAGGGTCTAAGATACGGTCCCCTTCTTTTGGTTCTACGAGTTTTGCAAGAAGTGTTGAAACTTCGCTTGGGGTAAAAAATTCGCCGCCTTTTTTGCCCGCATCGCTGGCAAAGTGTGCGATTAGGTATTCGTAGCTATCACCGATGATATCTTGACCGGTGAGTTTGCTCGGGCTGAGATCAAGTCTTGAGTCACTGAAATCTTCGAGAAGGTGTTTGAGGATAGCATTTCTCTCTTTGGTATCGCCGAGAACTTTTTTATCATTGAAATCGACATTTCTAAAGATCCCTTCGAGCTTTTCAGGGTTGTCTTCCTCTATCTTTTCAAGAGCTTTATTGATCACTTCGCCAAGGTTATTTGCCTCTTTATGTTTGAGTAGATATTCAAATGTACAGCTCTCATCGAGAACGAATTTTTCTCTCTGGAGTGCTCTTTGTACTCGATCTTCATCGCCATTGTACTTTTCATTAAGAGTTTGAAGTTTCTCTTTATAGAAATCCGATAGATATTTGACAAATAGCATACTGAGTACATAGTCTTTGTATTGTGAGCTATCCATTGTCCCCCGAAAGGTGTCACACGCTTTCCATACTACGTTGTTGATTACTTCTTTTGTTGTTTTCATTTATTTATTTCCTTATTTAAAATAGTGTCGAGCAGTTCATTTTTGAATTGAGTTTTTAGTGTTTTGAGTTCTTCTAATAGTTCGATCTCTTGGTTAGCAAGATTGAGTATGGATACGATTTTTTCTTGAGTGTGCAGAGATGGAAGAGTTACTTCCAAATCAGCCAGTTCACTTGCTTTGAGCATTTGTATCGTTGTTCCCTGTAACTCTTTATGAAGTCTTTTTTGTGCTTCATTGGAGTTGATATAGTGAGTGAGATAACGGCTATTGACTTCTTTTTTTGGTTTGATGATTGCCATAAGTGCTGGAACTAGCAAACCTGTACTCTCTTTATCAATATAAACAGCCGTATTTGGTTCTCTCAATCTTACTAATATATCACCTTCTTGTGTGATATAGCTTTCGCTCAATTCCTCGCTTGCAATGAACTCATCGAGTTCATCATGAAGTAAATGCCCCGTTGAAGAGAAAGCTTTTAATGTGACTGCCTTGTATCTAAAAAACTGATCATCATGAATGTCACCTTTTTTACGAACTAAAGGCAAACCAATTCGGATGTCAGAAAAATTCTCTAACTTCATAAAAGCCTCTAAAATGTTTTATTTCCATAATAATACACTTAAAAGATTTAATTTGTCAAGCTTTTTTTGTATTATTTTTATAATAATACAATTTCTATTTTTTAAACCGTTTCATCCTCTCTGCATTGGATAATTCTTCTTTTACGATAGTGGCTGAGTCTTTTTTAACAGTTGTTTTAGCAGTATCGATATCCTTACTCTTTAAATACTCTAAAGTTTCCTTTCTTGGAAGCGGCTCATTCGTATTCATTGTCACGATACATTTAATACATCCATGAAGACACTCGTTATCGTGCTTTTGATCTATAAATAATCTCTCTTTCGCTTTAGCTATCCAGTTTTCCCAGCGATTTTTAGCTAAATCATAAACATACCCTACTCCACCAGATTGATTATCATAAAGCAATATATTGTAATAACCATCTGATTCCAGAACCAGTGAACTGATCTCTCTTTCATCAATGCCGAGTTCATCTGCTCCACTTAGTTGAAATGCATTTGATAAAGTCTGAGCAAGTGAGATATCTTCAATTTTTCTCTTTGGTATGATTAAAATGGCATCTGTTGTCATTTTGGCCAAAAGTTGATGATTTCTCCAAACCGTAGGCATAGTGTCCAGACATTTTATAGAACTAGATTCGCTATATATAGGTGGATGTTTTTTGAAAGCATTGGGTAATTTGTCATAAGTGCCGTTTTCAGCTTTATCGTTTTCAGATACAGTAAATCCACATTTGGTGCATACCGCGAAACCTAATCCCTTATCACCTTTATTGATTCCATAGATTGTCGCTTTGTCTTTATAAACGACAGAAAAATCTTCATACTCAAAAACGATATCACTGTCTTCTCTATTGTGAATAGCACTATGAATTTCCAATCTGCCGATCTTTTCAGGATTACCGGCATCATAAGACAACTTATCCGATGCAGCTGTAATATAACCATATTCAGGAATCAAATAATGCGATGATGGACGGATGATCCCTTTACATCCAGGCATGTTACATTCATGTACCTTTGTGTATGGGGAAGTAAAAAAATGACCGTTTGAACATGTATAAATAAACCCTTTTTCCCCAAATGCTTCATCCAAATTAGTCCCTGTAAAATGTTTCGAGATCCCCTTGGACTCAATTAACATTCCACCAGCAAGTATTTTGGAGCCTGGTACGTATTCGGATAATGCCAAAAAGCTTCCTCTTGATAATTCAAATAGCTTTTTCCCATTGATTACCTGCAAGGTTTTCACATCAATTGGAAAGCCGTATTTAGGGAGTACCTGTGCATTTGAGAAAACCTCAATAAGACTCTCACCATGCTTTTGTTTGATACTGTAACGAATGGCATTCTTATGGCTAGCAGACGTCGCGAAATTCCAATCATCATAAAGAGCTTTTAAATTATTCAAATAGTCTGTACTCATACCATCGATAGCATTATAAAAATTCTGGACAAGTACAATAAACGCTGGCTTCTTATTCGTATATTTGAAAATATCCTCGAAAATATCCTCATCCGTTGACGTCATTGAGTAGGTAGATAAGAAGTCGAGGAATTGCTTACATATCGAATTGTCATCGACCTCATATTCGAAACGACTATAAGGACTATCTGTATGTTTGGGAAGCTCATATACCCCCACAAAATATCCCATACTTTTAAATGAATCGAAAATTAAACCATCTAAAGTAGTGTGATGTTCATAGAACTTGCTCAACATGTAGGAGTTAAAATGCCTGATAGCCAGCTTCTCTTTTTCGAGGGAGATAGTCAATTTTTTATGCGGCTTATCAAGATAGAATTTAAAATTCCTAAAAACATTTTGATCAAAATGACGGCTTTTAGTATATGTTAGAATGATCGATGATCCATCCGTTCTCCGTCCTGCGCGACCTGAACGTTGGATGTAATTAGCCTTATTGGGCGGCACATTCGCCATAAGGACACCGCTCAAGCCGCCAATATCGATTCCTACTTCAAGCGTAGTAGTCGCGGAGAGGACATTTCTCTTTCCTTGAATAAATAAATCCTGGAGTCGTCGGTTTTCTTGTGATGATAACTGAGCGGAATGCTCTTCAGCCCATAGCCCCACACTTAACTCGAGTGATGCATCTCGATATAGTTTGCGATAACGTGAGAAATAGGGATCGTGATCCAAATCGTCTTGGGTAACAGACTGAAGTTCTGTTATGCTGTTTTGATAAGGGATAATTCCATTAACGGTATGCTGCCACAAGGTCTTATTGATTATATTTAAATGAAGTCTATCAGGTATCGCTATACTTAATTCATCAAATACTAGCCTGAAAGCTTCTACGATTTTATCATCCTCGGTTTGTACCTTATTCCATTCGATCCATTTTATATCATTACGCTTCGCCAAAGCCAAAAACGCATTGAAGACAGCTTCTAAAAAAAGATGAATATTTTCTTCAGAGTCATCGATTCCATAATAGTGCAGGATTTGAGCAACAAACTTGTAATCAGAACTTCTAGATGAAACTTTCAGATTGTAAATATTTTTATTTTTTCCGTCATAAGCAATATATTGTCCCAATCCAAAATGTTTTGAATGAAAGTCTTTGTAAGGATTTTTATCTGACTCTATGGTGATCGCACGGCGTTTTCTAAAGATATAAATAAAGCTTTTGAGAATGGAATCGAGCTCAAATCTTATTCCCATGAAGTGAATGTCAAAATATTCTTTCACATCGTTTTGTTCAAATGAAAAATCAAATCCTAATAAGCCTACGCTTTCCAAAGTAACTTGTTTCTCATTAGGAATACTAAGGGTATCCGCGATCTTTAAGTAAAGTGATGTGGCAATTGACTCTGAGTTTTTTTGAAACGAAAGCTGCTCTCGTTCATCAGGAGATTGCTCTTTCATCCTTTCTCGATCGAAAAATTCCCCTAATAAAGGGTGTTTTTCCAAAGCTTTCACAAGCGATATAATAGAAATCCCCGAACTCATCTTGGACAGTTCAGATTTAGCTTCATCGATTTTTTCCTGTATCTTGTTACGCACCAACGGATTATCTGTCTCGTTCAATTTTTTTTCGTTGGCTCGTATTTCCTCCTCATAAAAATCACGTAATTCATTATCATTGGAACGCATCGAAATTTGAGACATAGTATCTATAATGAGCCGTCGAAATAATTGGGTTTCATGCTGTGCCGTGAGCAACGGCCCCAATCGTGCTGCGGCGCTTCTACTGTCTGAAAAAGTCAATAGTCTTCTTCCTCTTGCAGGTAAAAAGACATTAATCTCTTTATCAATCTCCGGCATATTGACTAACATGGTTTCCGCAACAAGCGGAATGAGAAATTGGTCACTAACATCCAAGCTGTAAAACTCATCATTGGAGCAAACTGGACACCCTGAATGTCTATAAAATTGATTGTTGAAATCATATTCAGAACACTTCTTGCCGTTTAAGTCTATGTAAATCGGCTCTGAAGATTCCGTTTTGCTAAGTAGCAAGGCACCTTCTTTTTCAGACAATCCAGACGCGTATCTTTCCAAAAATAAAGTATCTTTGTCCTTGAAAGATCCATAATAAAAATGTTCTCTACATTCTGAACAACGGACAAGATTTAACGTAGGGCTTTTACACGTAGTACAGTTATAGAATAAACCATGATGTATCTTGCCAATCCCTTGAATTTTTGAGTCTGGACAATCTGGATTGGAGCATACTGAAAATCCTTGAGAACTCCGAACCTGAAGATGCATCTTATGCGGAAGCAATGGGAGCTCGTTATCGTTAAGGCGAGCTTTAGCTCCAATGGTAAAGATGTTCAGTAATGTCTGCTCATCCATTTCATTGGAAAGTATCTCTAATAATTCATTCAAGGTAATAGCGTACTTCTCTGCCAATATTCTCAGAATTTTTGGAAAAATCCTATATCCCTTGAACTCGTTATATAAATCAAGATTCGATTTTTTAACCAACTCCGAAATATCATGAAACTGTTCTATCTCGCCATTCACATCGATATCGGTAGCGATTTCTTTGAATTCTTTTTGACCTGCGATGCTTTGAATGTTCTCTTTATTGAAAAATTTGCTAAAAAAGCCATACTGCTCTTGTTTGTCCTCCGATATCGTAGCCGTAGTTGCAATATGTAAAACATTCGATGTCTTGACTTTGGCTTTGGCCGCAACACGTTTGAGCAACATGGATACTTCCGCTGCGAGCGTCCCTGTGTATAGATGTGCTTCATCAACAATAACAGTCCTGAGCGCATTTCCAATTAGTGGATAATCATTAGGCCTTGAAAGGATATATTCAAGCATGGAGTAGTTGGTAATCATGATATCAGGAGGATTATCGCGCGCTTCCTTTCGCGTTCTGACGAAACATTTATCGCTGAATTCTTCAGAAGCGTATTTTTTGTCTTCAGGTGTTTCACTGTTATAGAAAAACATCCTGATTTTAGATTGACCTTGAAGATAAGAATATAAACGTTTGTTCTGATCCGCAACCAATGCATTCATAGGATATAAAATGATTGCTCTAACCCCTTTTTCATCTGCTTTTCTGGGATTCATAACCAAATCGTTGAGCATGGGCAAAAGAAAAGATTCTGTTTTTCCTGATCCAGTAGGAGCGGTCACGACAATGGCTGGCTTATTATTTTCATCCATATCATTTACGAGTGTAAGCGTTTCATATTGATGCTTGAATGGAAAATAATTAGGATTAAAAATTTTGTTCAGATCCAACAGCTCAATAAATTTTTTGTCTAAAAATGGAATATTCCTTAATATATCTTCATGTTTTTTTGCTGAATAGGCACCTTCTACCAAAATATCCGATATAAGCCCGTCCGCTTTCATTTCAATAAGAGCTTTCAATTCTTCAAGCATCTCAGCATCCCGTATAGCAATGTTGGAAACGATAGTTTCTTCTATCCGTTTTTTGAGATTGTCCGATAAGGTGATGGCATCAAGATATTTACCCATTCAATAATTCCTCTAACGCTTTTTTGAGATAGTACTCGCCGTTGATATAATGCATCGCAACTTTTAAATTATGCTTGTCACGGCTCTTTACAGTTGTTGTGTCAAATAGATGGTCAACAATTCTTTGAACAAAACTTTCATCAATTTCATCTTCAATTACCGCTTCCTCTACCATTCCATAAAAGTAGCCAATCAACCTTTTTGCGGAAGCTGATTTCAGTAAGTTAAACAGTATTATAGGTGTTTCAAGCAATTTGTTTTCATATCCAGCAAGTATCAACCCTTGAAGCACTTTTTCACTCTTCTCTTTGTCCAGCACAACCGACATTAGAATATGCTCCATCATTAGCTTTTGTTTGAAAAAATCAATCACTACATGTTGATTATTGATTTTCAAAGAATCCGAATATAAAAGCGAATAAGACTCTTCCGGATTGCTTAATACGAATCTTCTAAAAAGTTGTGTAAAGGCATCATCTACCAAAAAGATGTAATTAGCCGCCAACAAATTTTTCATTATTTCTACATTATCAATATCCTGTTTATTCTTCAAAAAATCGTTGCGGCTGCAGCTGTCAATTAAATGGCTTCCTGAAACCAAAAGGCATGTAACAATCTCAAAATCGAAGCGAAATTGACTATTTTCGGACTTACCTTCTATTTCAGACATGGAAAACTCATGATAATTATAATCACCGTCTAAAATTATTAATTTTGACATGGCAGTAGAGTGTTTATAAAAATACAGTGTTTTTGCATCTCCATTTTTTATAAACATATACTCTTGCGAGTCATGATAATGGAACAATTCAATGAGTTCAGAATTGTAAAGATGCTCGCTCACAAAGATAGATTCACCAAAACCAGATAACTTACTAAAATTGATTGTCGTGTTTGGAATGATTTTTTGATAGAAATAGGATTTATTTTTAAAATACAGTTTGTCGCTATGATTCATGTCACTTAAAAAATAACGATTATTTTTTAAATCATGCCGATTCAAAATATCTTGTCTGCCAACCTGCCGAGTGTCCCCTTGCTTATTAATCTCAAACAATCTATACAGATGGGCTCTTTCAAAAAAATTGCAATAAACCACTTTTTTGAAAACCTTGTTATGGTATTTGAGAATGAGCGTATGTTTTGGTGAAGTCACCATTTCAGCATATAATGGTGCTGTCATGGTATTCTCCTCAATTTCATCCTTATCCGCATAGCCACCTGAATAGGTCCACTTTATCACCTGTACTTCTTCAGGAAGAGATTGAAGATCCACTTCATCAGTATTTGGATCAACATGCATTCTCTTTAGTAAAAAGGTATAGTTTTCATCAATAATAAATGACTTTTCCGATGTCGTGTAAAGTACTATCTCATCGAAAAAATCCGGTTTATTGACTGTTTCTGAAAAATTCAACTCAAATAGAAAGTCATCGTTATAGAATATTTTGCAATCATCTTTTGCACGGATATTGGGAATTAAAGTAGCAAATCCTTCAAAATATTCACGTTGATTGTCTTGATTAAAAGAACAATCAAGATCCGCATCCATCAAAAGATTATATTTTTTAGTACTGTTTAATTTCTTGAAAATATTCGAATGTATTTCCCCATCTTCATCGAATATGATCAGCTGTTCACTGAAATCAAATAAAATAATTTGTGTCGAATAGATGGTATCATGATCCTCATTTCGTATTTCAAGGTTAATTCTGTTGTTTGAGGGGTTATTTAAAATGATCGGACTATCAAGGACCAACCGCTTGTTCGCATCTGCCAAAAGCAATCCGGCGTAATCATCATCAAGAAATATTTCGTAGCGATACCCACCAAGATTGAGCATGTAGGTATCTTGAGCATTCACCGTAAAATGTAATCCCATCTCATCATAATGAATATGGCTCAAATAAAAAACATCCATATTCTCTTCGGTTGAAATGATCAATTGTCTTTTGTTTTTTTGTTTTGCAGCTTTAAGTAATCCATCCAAATCAATGTGCTTAAACCATGGATTTGGATTAATGAATGATTTCATCTGTTCAGAGGTTATAAGATTGTCACGATATCTACGTAATGCCCTCCAACCATCATCAAACTCATGAGAATAATTCGATGATTGATGATCTAAAAGTTCAGCAATAACTATGGGTATATTGTAATTTGAAAGCCACATTTTCACATTTGTAAAACTTTCGTTAAACATTCCAATTTGAAGTAGAATCGTATTTCTAAGATATTGGTGATCATCCTTATTGTCAAAGTCATTTCTCAAATTAAAGGTTTTACAAGCTATGAGAATAGCGTCCTTGAGAGCCAGATTTGGATAATCACTGGCAAGGAAGTAATTGTCTTTAAAAAAAGTATTTATAGAGGCGTATTTGTCAAGCTCATCGATAATAGGCTTCCAAATAGCATGTTGTAATTGATCTTTGAGATTCAATACTACATAGGCCAAAAAGATAAATCCGGTAAACGCTTTTGATGAAAGCGATTGTCGGCTTGGAAGTGTTCTAAAACCAAAAAAGATTCTTTCAATCTCTGATGCAATATCCGAATTTATATCAAGTTCAATTATCGAATAGTGTGTATCGCTTGCTAATAATTTTTCTAAAATTCTCAAAGTACCCTTGAAATCACCATATTCTTTAGCAATCTCATTTAAGGAAAACAAGATGTTATGAGTGTTTTCTCCATATTCCTCATCTTCAATATTTTTATATTGTTTGTGATTGACAGTATTGCCTATCCAATCGTTCCAATTAACCCAACCATCATTTTTATAGACATACTGAGGCGAACGAGGAATATCATCAGGCCTAATAGGAAGATTTATATATTTATCATCGATATATTCTCGCCATTGGTCGTATCCACTAAGCCCTAGAGTATGAACAAACGATTTTGCTTCTTCATAAGTCAACCAGGTATCATCAGCTATCCCATAGTTAGTTTTACGTTTTCTACCAGTCCCAAGCCAATCGCCCATATCAACGAATCCGTCATTTTCATATATTCGTGCCGGATCTGTAGGAATATCACTTGGCTTGGAATCATATCCTTCTAAAACACCCTGGCAATATGCTCTCCACTCAATAGTTCCACCAAGGCCTAAGTTCCTAACAAATTCCCTTGCCTCTTTAAAATCCCTCCAAGATGTTCCAAGCCAGTCTTTTATTCCAATCCAATCGGATTTATAAACGATTTGTGGGTTCCAAGGAATATAGTCCGGTTTTTCCACGCCTTCTAATTTTCCTTGATAATATCTGATCCACTCTTGGTTGTTTTTCAAATTTAGTGAATGCACAAATTCTTTAGCTTGTTCAAAAGGGAGATATTTTTGTTCTTTTACTTCTTTTAACCAGTCACTCCAGCCAAGCCAACCAGATCTTTTGTAAACAATATCAGGATTAGAAGGGATAAAATCAGGTCTTCTATCATGGTTTTGAAGTTCGCCTTTGGACCATAATTTCCACTCACGGGCATTTTGTAATCCTACATTTCTAACAAACGCTCTTGCTTCTTCAAATGGTAAATGGTCATTTTTCATTTTTTTACTTTGTCATAAAATACGTGTTTGTAAATTAAATATAAATTATAAGTAACGCCTCATAATAGCTTCAAGAGGCTGATACATTAATGAATCCAATACTTACAACGCAAAAAAAATCCATTGCGTAATTGTCTCTTTGGTTCTCTTCATCCATGAAGTGCGTGTAGCCATTGTGAGTTTCATCGTGCAATCCTTTACATTTTGATAATGGCAGTGTAAAGGAGAGGTGCGACACCGTTGTGTCCGTTTTACCCAATCAACTCTTCGATCTGTTTATTCAAAAAGCTATCGGCAATACTTTTGGCTTTAAGAGCTAAGGGTTTTGGAGAGGTGATGATGAGATCTGGCATCCATTTCTTAACCTCTTGCATGATCTCTCGTTCCGAAGTTGCCAATACTTCGATTACCATGCTTCCATCCTCATAAGTTTTTAGTATTCGCTGGGTACTAGCGAGTGGTCTACGGTGAAAATATTTTGCGATTTCAGGGGAAGCTTTGAGTGTCACTTCAAAAGGTTCTTTGTCGGGTTCAAACCATGCGTTGATGGCACGTTCTAGTATCCGGTACGTTGCATCGTTAGGAATGAATTTCTCTTCGGTAATTTCAAGATGATCGATCCCTTTAAAATAATAGGTCTTGAGTTTGCTCTCCATGAACTCTTCACCATAGAGATACCAGTACCCTTCAAAGGAGACAATTTTATAGGGATGAACATGACGGAGTTTGTTGTTGTAATTAAACCGTACCCTCTTGTTCTCCATAATTGCTTGTTCGATGATATGGAAGTGTCCAAGTTTATCGGAGATATCTTCGATAATGGTTTTAGAGTAGATGGGGTTTTTAGTATTGTTTTGGAGTTTGGAGAAGAGCGATTTGGCTTTGACACCGAATTCGTTTCCTATTCCTTCGGCGATATTTCCCAGCATCTCCAACACCAGTGCCTCTTCGGGGGTTCGCTCTTTGGTGAGTGCATGACCAAATTGCATCTTCCACTTACTCCCCTGCTTCTCTATTGGAAAACGGATAAGGCGCTGATTGAAATCACGCTGGATGGTTTTCGTGGATACATTGAACTCTGAGGCTAATTCTTGAACCGATAATACTTCGCCCTCATACAATCGCTGCAGGATGATAGTTAAACGGGTAAGGATTTTATCGTAGTCATGAATTTGTCCCATATGAATCCTTTAAACAGACACTATGTTGTCCAATGATGAGTGCATCATATCGAAATCTAAATTAACACCGTAAAGGATAATGCTATGGAATCGTTGATGATCACAACACTGGCTCTAGTATGGGTGACTCTAAAAGTCAAAGAAATGCACACTGAAGCGGGTGTTTATGATGCTCTTAAAACCCTCACCTTTAAATTCATAGCATAGACAGGAGAATATTATGATGCAGACCAATCTCTCTTCTACAGCAGCGCGGGCTCATGCGCAGCGATCCCGTCCGACTCACCAAGCCTATGGTCTTTCTAAAATGACCTCGTCGCTCTACTCTCATCAGGGTGAACAAGTCTATCTACTCGATACCTACACGAAGATGGGTAAACGGATCGCTCTTGTCATGGACAGCGAGGATGAAAGTATGTATGAAGTATTTTTTGATCAGTTAATGGCATCGTAATATTTTAGCTATACGCAATATCATAACCGGTACTTCGTCCACCGGCTCCACGGCTGATGATGCATCCTTTGTCCAATAGATCACTCAAATCACGGCTCGCAGTAACACGACTGCAATCACTCAGTGAAGCATATTTACGGGCATTCATTCCGCCTTCGAATCCTTCTTTACCGGCATCTAAAAGGCGATTGAGTACTTTCTTCTGTCGAGAATTGAGATCGGTGTGAATATGAAGCTGCCAGAATCGTGATTTGGCTACAACCTTTTCAATTGTTCCATGGGCATTTTGCTGCGCGGTAAGAACGGTTTTTAGAAACCATCCTATCCATGCAGTAATGTCCATTGTGCCGGTAGTCGTTTGTTCCAAAACGTCATAATAGCCGCGTCGTGTATCATTGATAGCTGAACTCATTGAATAAAGACGTAGAGAGCTATTTTCCGCTCGACTGAGCATCATATCCGATAATGCACGAGCAATACGTCCGTTTCCATCGTCCATCGGATGAATGATGACGAACCATAGATGAGCGATTGCAGCGCGAACATAACCATTTTCGTCATTTAGACCATCGATAAAATCAAAGAAGCGTTTCATCTCTTCTTCGACTCTATCACGTGGCGGTGCAACATAATGAACTTTTTCTTTACCGATACGTCCTGATACGACTTGCATAGGTTCATCGCCTCGGTACGAAGCGACATTGATCTTATGCATACCGGAGTATCCATTTGGAAAAAGTGCCGCATGCCAGGAGAATAATCTATTTTTATCAAAAGCTTTTAGTGCGTTTCTGGAGGCATCAAGAAGAATATCGATTAATCCATCGGTTTGGACAGTAGAACGGTCTTGTGTTTCATACGAAATACCGAGTTTTTTAAAAATGGATGATCGGACCGAGTCTCGTGAGAGTATTTCCCCTTCGATCTCAGAAGTGGTCACGGCATCAAGAGCCAAGGTTTCGCTTTGCATTTCAAGCAGGTGCTCTTCACTCAATCCCTTGCAAATACCATCGAGCAGACCCTGTTGATATCGGATCTCTTGTAAGAGAGTCTGAAATGGTGTCAGGTCATACGTAAAGTGTGGCCAATTACTATTTTGCCAAATATAGGTTTGATACGTTTGCATGGATTAATTGTATCATATAACGATATGATTAATTCATTATTCGAATCAAATGTTTGGCATTTAACATAGAAAGTCTAGACGACTTTCTACGTTAAAGAGCAGTTCAAAGTTTAATTTTCACCCCTTCACCCACATCAATATCAATCGAATCTTCAAAAAGGTTTTGATCATTGCCATTTTCTTCAGAATCCATATTGTCAATACAGAAAAGATTCGAAGACGAAGATTGTGATACACAATCTAATATCTGGACAGATTCAACAATGACATAATGTTTTGAATTTTTTTCATAAATTCTGCCATCGACAAATACTTTTGATCCTCCATGTAAATTATCCAATGCAAAAGCAATCAAATCTTTTCTAAAAACGAGATCAATCAGCAATGTTTCTTCATTGGTGTTTTTAAGTTGCCCATTTTTTTGGAAAACAGCAATAGTACTGCGTGCTGACATTTCACCTTCTTCCGTAGTAATTGCTATATCCCTGATCAGATATCCAGATAATGTGACAACATTAAACATACATCACCCCCATTTTTTTAAATCTAATATTTTGCATGTCAAGTGAAGGTGGCAATGCCACCTTCCAAAACGACTTAGGATATAATTTTGGAGTTCTTTTGTCAGAACTTTTTACAGAAGAGAGAGTTGCAGCTTTCTCTTCTACCTGTTTATCATTTTTGCTCATTCCATTTTCCTTCCACGAAATCGTTAATATCCCTTTCATGCCAGACTCTCACACTGTTCGAGAGCTTAAAACCTGATGGGAAGCGCTTTTGCTTGATCCATAGCCATATTGTAGAACGGCCCAATGAGACTCTTTGTTGGACGTCTCGTATCCTTAATAATCGATTTTGCTCCATGTGACTCCTTATTTTGGATTAAATACAATATTGGGCTGATCCCAAACCTCATCTTCACGGTTGAACAATATATCTTCACTCATGGTTTCGGTACCGGAATAAGACCCAAATGTTTCTCCACGCTCTCGATTTTGTTCACTGCGCACAATACATATTCTCTCATCGATGGCGATGTAGATGGCATCGTTAAGATTTTGACAATATTTGTCAAAATATTCGTGTGCTCTTCGAGCGTTTTGACAACCTCTTTTTGAGAGTTCGAAAACTCCACCAGTATAATTTTCAACGACTCCTCGTCGAGTTCCTGAATCATCTTGGATCCTTTCATTTTTTTGAATTTTTTGGTTAATAAATCGCTTTACGACTTCTACATAATCACCTCCTTGAAATGGTTTATAAATTTCATCGATATACGCACCTGTCCCTCGTACAATAGCTCTTATAGCTATATTTTTAAGGATTCGCTCCTTCGAGAATTTAAACAGTTTTTCTCCCTCCTTGCGATAGATTTCATAAATTACTTCTGCCAAATTAATTGGCTCGTGAGTCATTGCATTCATTTTTAAACGACACATATGTTCAAAAGTGAAGCCTGCGCTTTCAAGTTTCTCAACATTGCTTCTGATAATTTTTGAAACATCTTTTTCACTTTGTTTTTGACGGTTCTTAAATTTAGCCAAATGAGCGATTTTGTATCCAGGTGCATTGTGGTAATGAGCTTTAAACTCTAGCTTGTACTTTTCGATTTCATTGCTTCGTGAAGAAAATAATGTTTTTATTTGATCTGATATACCTTCAATTTCAAAAAAACCATATTTTTTATCCGTGAGTCGTAGCGAGTAACCACAAGTAATCAGACGCTTCGCCAATTCACTTCGATAGAGAGCCCCATAAAGCTTTGAGGATCTGATGATCAATGGATTTTGAAGAGCATAATATTGATTTCTATTTTTAGTGAATGGAAATAGTACACAATGCCAATGAGTATGAGCCTGTTGTTCGTCGCTTGAATTAAACAAGTGCATAAAATTTGCGGTTATACACGAGTTACTTCGAATTTTTTCTCTATATTTTTCAGAACGAACCCTATATAAAACATGTTCTTTTTCTATAAATTCGATTAATGATGTATATGCATTAATATCTACATTCATCAATTCCATCGCCAAATTTTCGTCCCATTCGAATGCAACAACTTGAACTAAGCTTACAGTTTTTGGCTTTGGTATTACTATTTCGATACCAAAACGTTTTTTACCTGTAGTATTTTCTTTTATGAGTTGTTTTTTAGTAATAGGATTTATTCCACTACTTAGAATCTCAAAATCTCTTTTAATCACTTTTTGCTTTTTTGTTAAATTGAAGCTATCACATAAATTACCAAGCCACATTGAATGGTGGATATATTTATCAATAGCAAAGTGATAATCAGTTCTTTTACCTGTTAACATGAAACTCTCTACCGGCATTGCGATCCCTCCTTTGGGCGTAAGATATAGAATACTTAAACGAACAACGATGTAACAATGAAACATCCACACCAGATACAAAGGTGAAATATTCGTGCCACAAAACAGCTACACGTAGCACTAGTTAGACTAAAAAGTGCTACAAAAAGGCTACTTGTAAACTCTAATGAAATACCCACTCTCAAGTTGCTTCCCAAATAGTTGATAACCAGGTTTAAGTTGCAAAATAACTGAATTTCTTTTGACCTCACTCTGCTTAAGGCCTATCCTCTCGAGAAACTCGTGTTCAATCTGATACTCTCGAGCTTTCGTCCCCTCAGAAAACCCTTTGTCATATCCTATTGGATACCCTTCGCGAATTCCGTAAATCAATCCGACCACACCTGCAAGCAAGCATATCCCGATTGCTGACAAACCTACCGAAAAGACTGAAAAAACGCGGATGCGATCTGCTGCTTCTTTAATACCAGAAGACGCTTTTTTGAGACGCCTTGATTCATCAATTAAAACATCCGTCTCATTTTTAATAGAGATCGTGCTGTTTGATAATATTTGTTGATAGGTCTCCACCGCATTCTTTGATGCTTCCTGCATAGGTTTTTGGAAAAAACTGCTCATTTTATTAATTTCAGTCAGCGTTTTTTCAACTTTTGGCATCATTTCAGCCAAATCAGATTTTTCCTTTTTAAGAACTCCTATTGCATGAAAAAGGTCGTCAACAGACGACCTAAATTGTTCCAAATCCATCATAGATCCCTCAATATTTCAATCGCCTTCTTCATATCCGCCAAATCGTTATCTATGAAGTTTTTGCAAGCTACAGAAATGTGATATCTGGAAAACTGTGTTTTAAACCATTCTCGATCACCATTGGCTTTTTCGATCAAATAATCACGTATTTGATCTGGAGTATAGTCTCTAGCTAATACAGCTGTATCAGTTATCGTTTCGCCAAGCATTGATGACAGATCAAATACCTCAGTTTTTGGAATGTAGACTGTAGGAAGTTTTTTATATTCCACTTTTACACCGGGAAGGCCATATTTCTCAGATCCATTCCAAAAAATAAACTGCTCTTTACTACTTGAATTACCAATCACCAAAACTTTGTATCCCTTCAAAGCATCAACTGTTGCTGTTATGTTTTCAATTTGAGCACGATCACTCATAAATGGACAAATAAAAATCAATTCATCATACGACGATGAGTTTCTTAACGTATCGATGATTTCATTCAAATGGCCATTGATGATAATGTCACCACCATTTTCTGCTGCATCAAAAATTGCTTCGGCCAAGGTATTGGTAAAATCTTTAGATTTGACGGCACGCATTTTTCCACGCAATTGGTTGCTGTTAACAAATACCTTAGATGTATCATGATCATTTTCGACCTCAATGACACACGCAACACCATCGACAAGTGCCGTAACTACCTGAAAACCGAGCGTTGATTTACCAACACCACCTTTTTTTTGAATAACAACTATAATTCTTCTGACTTTCACTATTCGCCCTTTTTGTCAAATTTTTCAAAGAATTGATCCTTGTAATCTTTTTGGTGAGTAATACCATCTGGGTTATTACGCACAAGACCTATCTGATTATCACGCCTATCCATAAAGCGTTTTATTTCTGAGGGATAAGCATTTATGCCATTTTCCTGAAGAGCTTCAGATATTTGTCGATACGAATATCCTTGATCACGCATTGCCTTCATTTCTGAATAGAATGGCAACAACTTTGATGCATTTTTTCTTGGAGCATGTTGCTCCGTGTATTGTTTAAGTGACTTTTTCATACACTTTATGGACTCCTTTATTGTTTTGATGTTGTCATTTAACCAAAAAGAGAGGTAGCTTGTCTAAAAAAAAAACCGAAAAAAAATCGGTTTTTTTATTTGACAAAACAATAAAAAAACAAATTAAAAAGTTATATTTTTAGTTATACAGAAGGGTCTATATGCAGATTTCTCAAGAATTTATTTCACAATTAAAAGAATTAAACAACTGTTTTTCATCATCACAATCCGCATGCAAATCAGAATTTTTGAATAACGATTTTATGTCAATATTTTGCCAAATGGATCAAAAACAAAGACTTGAATTACTTCAAAACTTGTTAGAAAATAAAAAGTCACCGACTAACGATATAAGTAATCAGACGAATTTTATCAATACTTGCTTGGAAAATGAAAACACTAGGCAAGTGATCATTTTTATATTATGGCAAATGCTTTTAGTAGATGTTAAAAATCATTTCACCCAAAATTTTGTAAATCATGACTCATTTCCAAATGTCGCAAAATACACATCTATTGATGTGTCATCTGTTATCAAAAGAGCAACAGAAGATGATCTTCATAAGCATTCACTAGAATATCTTTTATTTACAAGTTTGAAAAATTTCATTTTATTTGATACATCATGTTTTGAAATATCGCCAGCTTTATTAGACTTAAAATTTAATTGGGAGTCATTGGATAATGATAATAATAAAGAGTTGTTGATTATTCAAGAAATGATTGACAACTCTTTTGACTATCTCATTGCATACATACGAGATGAATTTAAAGAGCAAATCATTAATCTAGATTTTTTTCAATATTATTTACACAAAAAATCAAAAAATGAAAATAACAGATTCACATTTCTAGGCGTTATAGCCGATCAAATGGATGAATTAGTTAAAGAGATAAGAAATTCTGCAAATAAATATGACAAAATTAAAAATATGCTAATGCTGTTAGCAAGTGACCAACAACTATTAAAAGCTACAGTTAATAAAAAAGTCATATTCCCTCAATTAGTATTTGTTCTTGCATATATATTTGCTGAGAAAGTTGTTTACGGAATATTTAGGAGTATGAGTTCATCAAACAATATTTTGGCTGACTTAAAAAAACAATTTGACAATGATTTGATCGCTTTTGAAATGATAAGCAGCTATTTTCTTGATATGTCACCTAATATTTCTGAATTGAAGAAAAAAATTCAACAGAAATATGATTATTATGTCAAAATAGAAAAATTTAATTTTACTTCTGATTGGGATCTTTTCGAAAAGATGATCAAGGAATACCAAGAAAATAGTGAAAAAGACAGTAAAGAAAAAGGTCAACAATCTTTAAACCTCCAAATTGAGTGATTTGCTTATCCATTTATTCAATTCTCTCAAAATTCACGTATTATTACACTACAATACTAAATGCATTTCCAAGTTTTAATGCGTTGTAATGATCCCGGAAAACTCTGCTTTTGACCCTTTCTGCATCAGGCAATAGAGTTACAAATGATATCTGATTGGTCACGAGGTCGTATAAAAGAATCTTGTTTTCTTTCTCCAATATCCGGAAGTAATTGAAGTTAAATATATATTTGAAAACGAGTGTTTATCGCACTCTCTCTACCATGCGATGTTTTTATTTTATAAATAATCTCCACCTCTACGATCAATCACACTGCCACTCCAAACAAACGATTATTTTTCAAATCTTTAACCCTGTCTCGAAGAACAGTGGATTTAACATTGGCTTCAGTTGGGTAGATGGTAGCAAAACTCATCGCTTGATCGGTCAGATTATACAGAATGATTTTTTCTTCTTTCTCAAATAGGGCATGATCGTACATGACAATTATTTTATGTTCCGTATTGCCAAGGTAGCGATTATAGAATTGGTGATTGCTTTGATATTTCCATTCCACATTATCCAAATCATGTTGATTAAAAAACATAGGCTCTGCTTCAAACTCTTGATCATCAAGTTCATTCATCAATTTAAATCTACCACCTTGTCCCATCCCTAAAAAATGAAGTCGAGTGTTGAAATTTTGCGCAAATGAGAGCCATCGGTCCCCACCCATTTTCGTAATCATCTGCTCGTGATTCTGTGCTGCCATGATCACCTCGACTTTACTTTCGCGGAGCACATCAATACGAATGTCGCTGTCAGACGATAACACGCGGTTTGCTTCATCGATGATAATGCTAATCGGGTGTACATTTTTATATTTTGAACGCGTAGCCAGCGATTCGAGTGTCTGATCGAGCAACGATGATAAAATCGGCGTAGAGAACGATTCGGTATTGATAACAATAATTTTCCCTTGATTCAATAATGATGCAATGCTCTCAGCGTGTGGATTATTGACATAACGGTCTTGAGCTAGGATATTGATCACAGAACTGACCATGAAGTAGGTCCCGTTATTTCCACTGGATTCCGATAAGTCTGCTTTGATCATTTTGCCTTTTAGGATTGTTTGAAGCTCGTTCAACTCATCGATCAGCTTTTCGGCTACAAGCAGTTGATCATTAAGACCCTTATTTTTTAGATGATTCGTTTCAATGGATTCAAGGACATGCGTGATCAACATATCAACATAGACACCGCTTTTTTGGGACACCATTGCAAATGCCACTGGATCATGAAAATAAGTGGAAATCTCTTTTGCTGTTAAAGGATTGATATCAATACTCCATACATACTCTTTTTCCGTTTTACTTTCCTTGTGGGTCAATGTTAATTCAATTGCCTTCATATCAAAAGTATCGATTCCAAATCGGTACAGTTTTTTCATGCCTAACAACCATTTGGCAAGCGGCATAAATAAATTGACTGCGCCTTCTTCCCAAAACGATTCTTTTGAACGTTTCAAAAAACGTCGGATAAAACTTTCTAGTTGACGTTCACTGAGATTATCCATCAAATTAACGGTGATTCCGTGGGGTTTGCCTAATTCAATGACATCATTCAAGCGGCCATAACAATCAGCGATGGATTTGACGACACGGTGTTCTTTCCCTTTTTCATCGAAAATCAACATTCCATATCCGGCTTTGATACGGCTATCCATGATCGGATTGATTCCACCGGTAGTTTTTCCATTTCCCGTCTTTCCGATAAAGAGAGCATGTTTGAATTCATCGATTGGTACCTCAATTGAGGTAGATTTTTTACTATTTAGTACAAATCCCATCTCTGCCATGATTTACTCCTTCAATATCCTTATGAATATTAATTTTTAAATTATAGTATTCATATGCTTACATTTAGCTTATTATTATATTCATTTGTATACTATTTGATAAAATTAGTATTCATAGGGATATAATTTGGATAGAGATAGCTTTAACCAAAAACTAAATGATGCCAAACTCTCTCGAAAAGAGTTCGCTGCTTTATTTGGACTAAATTATCAGAGTGTAAATGGTTGGGGAAGCAATGATAGAGAGTTTCCCTATTGGGTCGAATCGTGGCTCGACCTCTACATAGAAAATGAAAAATATAAACGGCTTAAAAGTGTGATAAAAGATATTCAGTTGGAAGATTGAAGAAGTCAGATTGCATCTCAAATAAAATTATTCACTCATATTTTCTGACTTTCAACTCGTCCAAGAAATCAGCCCACCACTGTAAAAGTTCCCTCATCTGTTCAGTGTAATCAGCCATATGTGCATAAGCTCGAACAACTTGATTGCCTTCTTGATGATCCAGAACTCTCTCTAATGCTTCAAATACTGCCCCGTGGTCTTTATGATGCGTTCGCGCCAGACTTGCATAAGTTCCTCGAAAACTATGCAGTGTCTGTTTTCTTCCACTCTCTTCATCCGTAAATCCCATTTTTCGTAATGCTTTATTACCGCTCTCTTTATTCACATGATATCGGCTGTCTTTGATACCGTGGAACACCCATTCGCCCCAACCTGTCAATTCCTTAGTTTCTTTCAATATTTCGATAGCTTGGCGAGACAAAGGTAAAACAAAATCAGGCAAATTTTTATCTTTGACTTTCATCTCAGAACGCTTGATGATGATTACACCTTTTTTTAAATGGATGTTATCCCATTTTAATGTTGCCAAATTACCTATTCTTAGCATTGTCAAAGCGGTAAGTCTTAGGACATTTCGCACTATGACACCACCTTCACCTTTATAACTATCCATCGCTCTGAGCATTTCACCCAATACTTTTTCATCGGTAATTTTTGGACGATGCTTCACTTCATGTTTTTTAAAAGCATCGATGCTTATTCTATCCGGGGTATTGATTTCGGTATGACCGTGATTGATCGCATATCGCCATAAGCGTTTACAGTCAATATAGCGACGATTAGCAACAACAGGTGCCGTCTTCTCTTTTTCCAATAATACTTTCAACAGTTCCGGATGAGTTATATCTTTGATATGTTTTGAGGAGACAATGTGCTTGTATTTATCATAGGTGCAGAAAAATGGAAATATATCATTTTCGAAAGAAGTAAATCTTTTTTTATGGGTACTTTCTGCATTTGTTAGACTATTCAACCAACCATATGCAACTTTATGAAACTGCCCTTCTGACATAGCCTGATTCTCAGCCTCTTTTTCGGCAATAATCTCTTTTGCTTTTTTACGCTCATCGATCGGATCAATACCTTCGAATGATTTACTCCTATATTCATCACGCATTACTCGTGCTTTTGCAAGAGTAACAGTAGGATAAGTTCCAAGCGTAGTCTTTTTAGGTTTACCATTGATCGTATAGCGTATTTCCCAAATTTTTCTGCCATCCGTTTTTACAAGCAGCTGCAAGCCATTGCCATCTGCTTTTGTGTAATCTTTATTTTCTTCAATGTTAGGCTTTAATTTTTTAATCTCGGTATCGGTAATGTGAGGGGTAGGATGAAATGAGAGTGAATCCAAAAGAGCGCTAATCCCTGAAATAGGGAGTTTTATGCGCGAATCACTTGTGTTTCATTTTCAAAGCAACACGTCGTTTCTTCACTCACGCGCAGTTTTGCGAAAATACCCGCTACATTTACGAAAATTACCGAGAAAATATCAATACACGCATATCAATCAATCGACCGTTTTAACGGCATTTATGGCGCGGATACGGGTATGAAAATTTTAGTGAAGAGTGAGCAGCTTATTCACACGAAGATTTTATGGCTTAGTGTGTTGTAAAGTTGTGGTAAATGGACATAAGATATGGACACTTATGGACGCATACTTATGGACACTATTAGGCGTATATATGGACAAAATATAATTTTAAATTCAAATATATTTAATTGTTAGATGGATGAGCACTATTATATTTAGCATAAAACTCAGTAAGCCATTCTTCTGCATCGACGCTTCCGCTCATTGGTTTAGTATGCGAGAAGAATTCCAGATAGGTCAACTCGTCCCATTTATTAGGTAATTGTGTTCTATCTACTTCAATACGTGCCCAATCTAAAGTATGATCGTAATTCCAAACTACAAATGATATTTTTCCTATATCAGATCTTTTAAATAGTGTTTTACTAAGGTCAAATATTCTTATAGCAACTCCATTCCAATCTTGCGCTCCACCCCATAATACTGATGACTTTATATTTACATCGACGTTATATTTCATACCTGCTTCAAATGTTGATCCTGCGTATTGTTGGTTAACAGTAGCGGATAATATATCGCTTGACTCGCTCATTATCATGGCATCAGTAAGATTATGGCTAGTGATATATAATTCATTAGTAGTTGAAACAGCTTTTTCAGTATTTACATGTTTTATTACTGATTGATTATTTTGCATAGACTTTGGTTCAAACAATGCAACACCAATCGTAAGCATTAAAAACCATATTAAAAGACCAGCTATTACGCCAGCAATATAAGATATTAATTTGCTATATCCTTTATCAATATAATTTTTTGAAATATTTTTCCATGCAAAGTAAGCACCAATAAATCCAATAATAAAAAATAAAATTACCATACTGTCCTCTTCTTAAATAATAATCCGTAAAACTTTTCCAACGATATGGAATACGCTCTGATCATCAGGATCAATAACCCAACTCTCATAGTCTTTATTGGCACTATTAATATGAAGTTTTCCATACGGATCGATCTGCAATATTTTAACCATCAACTCGTTTCTCCAGTTAAGAATATATAGACCATCACCACGCCATTCCGGATGCTCATCGAAAAGGACAAGTGAATCTGGATAGAGCATCGGTACCATACTATAACCATCAACTCCAATAAGACGTAATGTACCGTTTGGCTGTGTTTTGAGTAGTGACCGAGATATCGTCATAGTCTCAACTACCTCAAATTTATCAATAGACTCAAGGTGATTTCCGCATCCGGCAGATGCTTTTAATGCAACTCTTTGAATATTTAGTAAAGTTGGGTCAGTCTTAATACTGTCATTTGACCTTATAAGTTCAAATTTTGTAATCGCATTATTTGAAGCACCTCTTGATCTCCATGTACTTGCAGTAGCCTCACTAAATCCCAATAATACGGCAACTTGTTCAATGCTTGGGACATTGAAATAATCTTTCATCTCTTCTAAAATAGCTTTTCTATATTCTGTATTTTCAGTCTTTTCCACAAAACACCTTTATTTTATTGTCAAACGACTTGACAAGCAATGTCAAATGACTATATAATGCTCTAAGCCAAAAACATTCCACATTGTTTTTTTGGCTGTGTTCGCTTTTGGGTTCAATTATACACTATTCGTAATTTGTGGTTGATATATATGAAATTGAAAGCGTGTTGTTTTTTCAAATATCGAGGTGGTCTACCCGCGCCTCACGACTTCGGTCGGTGTTAAATACTGAACGGCTTTGCGCCAACTATATTCTGCCTATGAAAGGTCATAGGTGTTACTTGGGATGGGAGAGGATATAGTGAATACTTGAATGATCCCCCTTCGGGGAGATCATCAAAGTATTGGAGACATTATGAAAAAAACAATATGTATAGAGTGTTATGTAGATATTGAAGTAGATGAATCACGTCTAACAAAAGAACTCATGGATAACTATGAAAGATATATTACAGATATCAATGAGGATTCTGACTTTGATAAGTTCCCTACACAGCTTGAAAAGCATATTGCCAATATTACATGGCATATTTTAAGAGGTGATGATGATTTTATCGAGGGATACGGATATCTATCTCATCTAATAACTAAAAATAGCATCCAATTTGGAAGCTTTGAAGAAGTGAAGGATTAATCTTCACTTCATAGCAAAACATATCTAACGACCTTCATATTTTTATCCACTCCAAAGTTTTTTAATATGTACGGCTATACATATATGAGAACTTCGGTGTGGGTAACCCCCACTTTACCCCATCTTTTAAAAGGAATTGCTATGGATGAAATCGAACAAATGCAGATGATCATGGCTACGGTCGCGGAAGCCAAGGCAAACGGTAAAAAGCTCACGATAGAACAGGCTCAACGAAAGCTTCATCGTGAGTACATCACTCGTCAGCTTTGGAATAAGCACGGACTTCGACCGAAAGGGTTTCTCATCATCAGCGGTTTTATCGGTGATGAGGAAGAGGGATTTATCTCACCTGATCCTAAGATCGATACGATCTTTAACAGCTATCTGAATATGAGTAACAAACTCACCGGAGCGACTGGGAAAAAACTCAGATCGGCGATGGATGATTTAGGGATCGATTATCAGAACTCACCGACCTACCCGCTCGACAATCTCGAAGAGAATGCGGCGTAGGTGGTCGCTATGAAATACTTGGAAGCAAGGACGGCAGCAGTTGTACTGAATGTAGGATATGAAGGTATTGCAAAAGCTGTTAAACGCGGCTCAGATCAATATCCAAATATCTACATCAAAGGCAACGGTCGTGGCGGTAAAAAACTGCTAATCGGGGTGAGTGATGATGATCTGATGGAGGCATTACGCAGCGGAGTGATCGATAATAACATCGATCTATATGACGATTGCGGGATATTTTGCTCAATGGAAGATCGAAATACTCTTATTTCTAATTCAAAAAACGAAAAAGAGGTGATTACGGCGGTCGTTATCGCTCCGAATATGAAGCCGTATCTTAATGCATCACCGGATCAACGCACCAAAACGCTTCTAAAAATGGAGGTGGTAGAGGGTTATGATCAACGGGATCGGAGGATTAGTGCGAAAGAGTACATCCAAAGTCTAGACAATCGGTTCGATCCTATCGGTATAAACGAAGCGAAGCTGTTTCGGTGGAAAAAAGCGGTTGATGATGCGCGAAAAGTAGGTGAGAGTCCACTGGTCGCACTGCTCGATACCCGTGGTCGTGCTAAAGGCTCAGTCAGTATGAGTGAGAAGATGCAAGAAATGGCGGTGAGGATGTTCGCCCGTCGTGACAACCCGCTGAGGGTATCTGCCATCTATCAAAATATGCTCCATGAGTTTGGTGAAGCGACGATGTGCAGCTACGACGTACTCAATAATTTCATCAATCAATGGAAGATCAAGAACCATTCGCTCTATGCGTTCGCACAGAGTGCGGATAAATGGAAGAACACTTATCTGCCTGCTATGGGTAGCTTGAGTGAAAAGGCTCTTTATCCAAACCATTATTGGGAACTGGATTCTACCCCTGCGGATATTATCTGTCGAGATGGCAAGCGGTATGCGATACTAGGAATGATCGACATCTATTCGAGACGATGTGTGTTTTGGGTGGATGAGAGATCAAGCAGTTACAGCATTGCTCGGCTGCTTCGTAAAGCAATCCTACGATTGGGAATACCTGAGAACGTCGTCGTGGATAACGGGAAAGATTATCAATCCAACCACTTCGACTCGATCTGCTACAACCTCGGTATCGCAAAGGTAACGGTTCCGCCGTTTAGCGGTGATATGAAGCCGCATATCGAACGGATGTTCGGGACACTGAGCCGTGAGCTCTTCGAAGAGCTGGATGGATATATCGGTCACTCGGTAGCGGAGCGTTCAGCGATCCAATCACGGAGAGGCTTTGCCCATAAGATCGAGTCTCAAGCGAAATGGAGAGAGGAAGCACGAAAGGCAGAACAAAAAGAGTTTGAAAACCGATTCGCTATCAAAAAAAGTAATCTTGGATTAGAACTCAAGCTTCCGATAGAGGCCGATCAGCTCCAAAAGATTATTGACAAATGGTGTGACAATATCTATGAGCACAGAGGTCATAGCGGTATTAAAGATAAAACACCTGTAGCGAAATGGAAAGAACAAGCGATACCAGTCAAAGGTATCAGCGATTCGAGGATGCTCGATCTTCTCCTCGGAGAGAGCTTCGAGCGTAAGGTCGGGAAGAAAGGTATTAGACTCGATGGTGCGCTCTATCAGCATGTGGCGTTAGCCGAATATGTTGGGGAGATCGTTCGGATCATGACTCACTCCGACATGGGGTATGTAAGCGTGTACCGGATGAATTATGAACCGATCTGCGTTGCTGAGGATTATGAGTACATGGGCAAAAGCCGTGCTGAACTCGCCGAAGGTAAACGGATCGGACATCGGATCGCAAGAGAATACGCCAAGCTGCTTGAAACTTGGGAAGAGACAAGTCGCCGACTTGATCCAACGATTCGAGATCGTATCGAAGCATCGATGGAAGAGAGAAGCGGATGGAGTGGAGCGGCTACTATCGCCGTATCCAAAACAACTGAGACGATACGTGCAGTTAGTGACGGGGTAAGAGCGTTTGCTATGGCAGATGAAAAAGCTCTCGAAGAATCCAATATCATCAATATGAATGGAGAGAAACTACTGCCGAGCGGACGACCGACATTTAATCAGTTAGTTGATCGCTTCATGTGGGATTTAGAACATGATATGGTGGATGAATCAACCGATAAACTCAAACAAAAACAGCCTGATCTGTGGGACATCGCATATCGGGAACATGAACGTAAGAAGATTGGATAGCGGGGCGAATCGTCGCTCCGTGTTCGAGTCTTTGCTGGAACAAGGACTAAAAAACACTCAGGGAGCAACCATGATCGAAGAATTTATTGAAACACGAAATTATACCAACCTTTTGGCTGGTTTTTTAAATCTAAAGGCTTTGCCTACTACAGCACCACGCATGGGGCTAGGATTTGGGAACTTCGGGTTGGGAAAAACGGTCGGACTAGAGCGGATCGCAGCGAAAGAGAACGCGATATTGCTCAGAGCGGCTCAAACATGGAGTAAAACAAGTTTACTCATCAAACTATGTACTGAATTGGGACTCGACACTAAAGGGCATAGCTCGCAAATGTACGAACGGGTTAAAGAGTCATTCTTGATCGATCCGCGTATCGTGATCATCGACGAGGTAGATGCACTGCTAAAAGCTGAAAAGACTCCGGTGCTTGAACTGCTCCGCGATCTGCATGACGAAACACAGATCATCGTCTTTTTTATCGGTATGGAAGAGGCAAATGCCAAGTTTAAACGGCATAACCACTACTACAGCCGAATTGTAGAGCTGATCAAGTTTGAAGCGATACCGCGAGCGGACGTTGAAAAGTTTTGTGCGCTCAGTAGCGTAAAGATCGAAGCAGATTTGATGGACTTATTCGTCCAACGCTATCCAAATCTACGACAAATTAAAGTGATGCTGCTCCGACTGGAGAACTGGTGCGATATGAACGGCATCGAAAGTGTCAATTTGAACACATTTAAAACAAGCGGGGTTGAACATGGGCTTGGCGTACAAACGAGTAAGACGAAGTAAAAAACAGCAGATTTGGGAGTTTATGCGAAGAAATCGACAATTCAGAGCCGGAGATTTGATGATGATATTGGACGTTTCCCAAGATTTTTTAATGCCTATCTTCCGCGCTTTTGAATTATGCGGATATCTGCAGCTAAAAGCCGGAACCGATACGTTTAGAGATCGTATGTATCGACTCAATAAAGATACAGGTGTTCGATCCCCAAGCGTCCTTAAAAAACCATGCGACATTGTACGTGATATTAATACCGGAGAAGAGTTTATCCTCGATGGTACTCACCCCGTACAGATGGCGGATAAGCTCGCCCTACTCTACGCGATGAAATATAAAGAGATGTTTCGTGAGCAGATCGCTGTCATTTCAAATATCCACATATACTCTGCAAAAATGATCCGCTATATGGATGAGTTTACTGAGTACGGGATCATGGAACGGCTTCCAAGATCATCCAAGCGTCGCGATGATAGAAGAGTATTTAAAATCGATATGGAGAAACGCGATGACCTCATTAGAGCTCTTGAAGAAAGCCTGCGACCTAAATGGTCAGCGTAAGGTCGCTAAATCTATAAATCGCAGCGCAACAACGATCAATCAAACGCTTAACGGTACCTATCCAAACCCTGAACCGATACTGGAGATGATCCGATTGGCTTACGGTCACTTGGATTCGAATGATACTCAGTGTCCTACACTAGGAGTCATCCATCCGCAAACGTGTGAACGGTACCGAGAGTGGGCAATGAGTGAAAAGGTACATCCTGATCGACTATATCGGGAGGTCAAAGATAAGTGTACGAGTTGCACGATAGGAGGGAAACAGTGAAACAAGTCTACATTTGGGAAAGAAAGAATGTTCATACAGTGATCGGGTTGATAATGGCAGCAGTTGCGATTTTGATCGGAGTTATATGTGATCTATCGGGAGTGGTGGGATGAATTGGTTATCAGACTTATCAGCAGAAAAATTTATCCTCGTTATGTTAGGTGCTGCATTAATAGTCGGGATTGTTATGGAGGTATCTAAACATGGATGAAAAAGAAAAAGAGATCAAAGAAGGTGACTTTGTATTGGCAGACGGATTCAGAGGAAAAGTCATCCGTTTTCGTAAGCTCAACGGTGAAACGTTAGTAGATATCGAAATAGGAGGTGTAATCAATCCATATCAGATGAAAGATATTAAACCTGAGTGAAGAGTGTTTCTCAAGATCGCCGACGGGCGGTCTGATGGAGGACTCCAATAAATATGAGGCGGTTCCAATGGGACTTAGAATAAAAAAACCTATCAAGGTCGCAGTAGCTACGCGGTATGGATATGTATATTGGGAGAAAGTTATGGCAACAAAAAACGAACAAGGCCACTGGCGCAATAAGCAAGGCGGTTGGGTTCATCCTGATCTGGTATCGGTTGATAAAAAGCTCGAAGATGAGCTGGTAATCAAACTGGTTGAGGAAGCGAAACAAGAACATGAACGGATGGTTGATTTCAAAACTAAATCATTCGGTGATTGTTATTCATTTGTAGACCTGCTTCGCCAAGAGTACGGCATGGATCGACTCTCAGGGTCTGAAGTCGGGTCGGTAACCCTCAAAGCGTTTGATGGTACGGCAGAGGTTCAAATCCAAGTAGCAAAGCTGATCACGTTTGATCAAAAGCTCACTCTTGCAAAAGAAAAGATCGATGAGTATCTCACCGAGAAAACAGAGTTTGCAGATGCTGAGATTCAAACGCTGATCATGAGAGCCTTCGAAGTGCGAAACGGTAAGGTAGACGCGAAGCAGATCATATCGCTCAAGTCATACAAAATTGAGCATCCTAAGTGGCTCGAAGCGATGGCAATGATCGATGATGCGACTGAGATCGCCGGAACGAAAAGCTACATCCGTTTTAAAGAGCGAAAAGACGGAGACATCTCCGGAGAGCTGAATACTATCGTACTTGATCTCGCATCGGTACCGGTTAGAGCAAAGATTGAAAAAGGAGTCCAATCATGAGCAAAGCACCATCTTATGCCCCGATCATCCGTCGGGTTAAAAATGGATCGGTAACTTTTGAAGAGGTTGAGTATCACCATGAAGCACTTGAGCCTCATAGCGGAAGCGATGTGTTCTGTGATATGGAAGTTGATGTAGAAACGGAGAAGTGCTGCTATCGCATCTATGATGCTTGGGAGAATGAAATCTGTGTCATTGAATTGAAAACTATGGATACTATCGAGGAGGCGGTCAATGTCAAAAAGTGAAACAATCTGGATTCCGGACAACTATTATCAAGGATTTTTACGCGGTTGCTTGGCCAATGAACTGATTGAAGAAACTCCATCGAAAACGGCACTTGAAAATGCCGGTTGTGAGATCAGTGCCCTATGCTATCTAATCACCCCTGATGGGAAACAACATAACCCGCGTATTATGAAACCAAATGATCTTTCGACATCGATTCGTAAACTGTTCTCAGCAAAAGTAAGTGATGAACCGGAACAAACTGATTCGACACCGAAGACACTTCCTGAAGAGGTCGGAGATATGATCATGTCTGCAACCTCTCAACGCTGCGATACGTGTAATGAAAGTAAGCCGATCGAAGCATTTAAAAAGTTTCCGGGTCGAGGTATCAAACGGAAAAGCACCTGTATTGAATGTGAGGCTAAAGCAAAAGCAGAAACTACAAATGCAAGTCATATGAACGGATCTGAATTTAAACGGAAGCTCAAAGATACATTGTTAGGTTCTAATGAGTCTGCAAGTACTCCGGATCAGGAACCGAAAGCAGAGATCATCGTCACAGATGCTGAGATCATTGAGAAACATCCAACCGTATGCGTAACGCTAGCTTATCTCAAACGACTTGCAACTGATGCCTATGAGCGTGGGCGAGAGTATGAGAGAAGCAATGTTGAAACGGTCGAACCGTCGCTTGATGAGCTACTGGGGATCGGGGCATGAGTACCTTTGAACGTGTCGATGCGATCGTTCGTCAGAAACGGTATGAGTCAGGATGTGTCATGCGCCAAGAGCAGATGATATCCAATGCTAATATCGAAGCACTTCGGAAGATGAGAGCTGAGATCGAGGCGAAGATAAAAGGAGCATGAATGGATAATTTTTTAGAAAATGTACATCAAGAGCGGCAAAGACATATCAATATTGAAGGCTATAAGCCTGAAGATGATGATAAATACATCAATGGTGAACTTGCAAATGCAGCAGCTTGTTATGCCGCTTCATGCCCTATATTCAAAGTAGCCAATAGCACTATCTTCCCAATTCGTTCTCTCTTCCCTTGGAATCCTACTTTTTTTAAGAAACATAAACATGACCGTAAAAAGCAAATTGTCATAGCGGCATCATTGCTTATGGCTGAGTATGAACGGTTAGATAGGGAAGAGAATAAGGAGAAGATCGATGAGTGAATTTGAAGAGCGTACAGTATCCGGAAGTGGAGTCCAGTATTTCGGAGCTAAACAAAAACATCCTAGACTCAAAGAGTATAACGGAAAAAAGGTATTGGTATCCGCTACGCTCGATGAAAATAAGAAAACAGTAATCGTATGCATGTATAGACAACATGGAAAAGAACAATTGATATGTGCTATGAGTCAACGATGACGTGGATTTAACAGCCTCCAGTGAGCTGGGGGCGATTGAATCAACTTGCATTTTAAATTCAAAAGGTAAAAAAATGAATCCATTTCGCGGTCAAGGACTTAAGTCCGAACATTTTAATCACGAAGTTAACTATATCATCGATAACTTCTTGGTCGAGCAAGCGATTACGATCTACTTTGCCCCGCCTAAGCAGGGTAAGAGTCGATACAGTCTCGGATTAGCAAAGTACCTTTATGAAAACACTGACAAAATCATTCAGTACTTTGACTTTGATAATCCGCTCTCTGCTCTGAAAGAGCGTGGAGCTTCGAAGATCATCGAGGAGTTATTTGAACGGCTCGACTACGTTCACCCTGAAACTGCCGCTATGACTTCGCATGAGGTTTTAAAGCTTCTCGTTGAGGGTGCGATTGGTGATGCTTATCGGGATTACATCTTCTTCTTCGACTCGATCACCGACTTCGTTCGAGACGTACATAATGAAGCGATGGCTAAAAGCTTTATGAACGCGATGAAGCGATTACGCAATGCCGGAGCGACTGTCATACTGCTGCATCATACGAACAAAAACGAGAAGAACTATCAGGGAGCCGGAGTCTTTAAGTCGGCGGCTGACAATGTGTACTTTATGCGTCAATGTAACGGCACTGTAGATAACGATCTCTTCTTGCTCGATGTCGAAGCGGGACGGTTCCATGTCGAGAACTCAGCGTTCTATCTCGATAAGAAGACCTATGACCTCAGCATTGTTGCTTATGATCAAGCGATGATCCGACCTGAAGAGCAATCATTCATCGACTCGATCAAAGAGGTGATCAAAAAGAATCCTGACGGTATCGGTCAAAGCCAACTCCTCGCCGAGATCGGAAAAGCCAAAGACGACAAACTCGCTCGAACCAATCTCGCTAAATATACAGGTCGCTTTTGGGAAGTAAAAGACGGCAAAGGCAAGTTAAAACTCTACTTTCTCCTATAGTCTACCACACGAACCACATAACCACAACCACCTACAAAACCCCATAAATAGCCATTTAGTTAGTGGTATTTGTGTGGTTAGTGGTTAAGTGGTCTAAGTGGTAAAACATCACCAAATAAGGAATAAAAATGACCCAAAGACAAAAGAATGCCCACGCGTCACTCGTCAAGCAGGTGCATACCTCAATACGGTATCAGAACTATTATCGCAATGAGAGAGAGGAATACGTCGAGATGATCAAGGGAGCTTTCGGCAAAGACTCATCGGTTGCGTTGAGTGTGTCAGAGCTGATCATACTGGTCGATTATCTGAATATGAATAGCGATACTCTACCGACGTTTACCCCGAAACAATCCTCTCCGGCACAGGTGTGGAAGATGATGCAGTTGTGGGAAGCTAAAGCACGGGATAAGAGCGATGCCGCACTGCTGTCGTTTTGCAAGCGGATCATTAAAAAAGAGTATGAGACACCGAACCAAATGGAGTTTAACGAAGCTCAAAAGGTGATTTTAGCACTGGAAAAAATGAAGTGATAGAAACGCCCCTCGTGTGAGAGACGCATGTAATTCAGGCGTGAGAACCGAATTATACATCATCTGCGAGGGGTTTGCAATGGATTTAAAAGATACCGTAACGAATTTAGACATTTTCAAAGAGTTTACCCGCCGTATCCGTGAGGATGGAGCGAGCGATGAAGAACTTATGCGAGATTACGGCGGAATGCCAATCTATGTCCCATCGTGGCAGCTCAACGGACGTAACAATGAAATCATCAAAGACTACACTGAAAATAAGCTCTCCCCTAAAGCTCTAAAAATGAAATATAATCTCAGTCTTAGCCGTATCTATGAGATCATCGGCGAAGTACGCACCCCTCAACTATTCTCCTAAATACCCCAATAATATATCCAACACCTCAACCTTAACATTGTCATATAGCTCCCCATCATGCGTAATCGGCATAAACGGTCGTGCCGGAACCTTTCCGTCTTCGGTTCCAAACTGATGTACTATCGGATAGGGATAGCGATCTTTACTATACGCATTGACCCCTACGATCATGCTATCGCTATCTGCACTGTACCCTGTACTCTCTCGCGTATTTCGGTCCTTACTTTGCAGAATCTTGTTCTCACCATGCTTTTCTTTGTATGCCTTTGTCGAATCGGCAAGGGGATGCCATGCATGTCCGTCTGGAGATGTCTCACTGTCGAAGCTCTCTTCTATGATGTTTGTGAGATAGGAACCTACCGAATTGAACGGATTCTCAAGATTTTGTACTTTATGAAGCAACTCTGCAAGCGCATGATTTATCTTATCATCCCCTGTGATCTCAATCGAAATCATCTCCGACATAGTCTCCCCTTTATGGTATAATTATAATTACAGTCGAAAAGACGTGCCGCATGGAATGAGCAATGAGCACTCCATCGTGTAAAGATGCGGTTAACGAGTGCCTTCTTTTCGATAGATCAACTTCTCTCCCCTCTTTTTCTCCACTGTCGATGGACTATCAATCAAATATAAACTGACTCCCTGAGTTTTATCGCTCTGATATTCAAACACTGCCATGAGCGCTTTTTTCTTACCTTTGTCATCCGTAAAGTACCGCATCATCTTTTTAACGAGGCGTTTTGCCTTATCATCCCATTCCAAATAAATCTCGTCCGGATCATCAATAGTGGTAGCAAACTCATCGATAAAGAGGTGTCGGTCTTTCTTGGTGATCTTCGAGTGTCCGCTGAATGAGTGAAACAGACTATCATCGATTACGGTAGGATCACCGACCTTATCGATATATGTATCTCCGGGCTTGATACTTAGATCATCATAAAACTTTTGCTTGAGAGCAGCATCACTCAGCTCTTTGTATTCTCGTTTCGGGAGTATCGTTGGGAGTTTATCGAGGCTTTGATCGAGATTGATCTTCGAGAGCTTTCCGACACGGTTACCCGCTCCCGGATTGTATGACCAATCTGGAGAGGCAATGTTCTCATGAGCAGCAGTGGAAACACTCCAACCACGTCGTTTAATCTGTGCTTCGCTCCATGTTCTGACCTCACAATGACATAGCCATGCATTCGGTGGATAGTTATATTGCCACCATGGATCACTTTTAAGAAGCACAATCCCATTTTTTGCCATGTGGCTCATACGCGGATGCTCAGATAGTCCACCAACATATTGCATATAGGGAAGATCGCTCGCCATCTGCTGATCATATCGCGCAGTAGCACGGGCAACCATCGTGTTAGTTTTAAAGATCGTTTTGAGGCGACGTCCACCGATCATAACCTCTTTTACCTCTCCGGTAGATGGGTTAACGATCTCTTTTTTACCCCACCATCCTTTCGCCTCCAGCGTTGGAATAATCTGTTTTTTCCAATCCTCGAAGCGGGTTCCCTTTTCCATAGCATCGGTAATTGATGAGTGGATATCGCTGAGTAGATCGAGGCGGGTTACTTTGGCAACGGTGAACGCTTTATGGTGAGCTTCGCGCTGCATCTCCTGATAATCAAATGTGAGCTTAAAGCCTTTGGATCGGAGGTACTCTATCGCTGCAGCTGGTTTGAGACCAAAAGCAAACGACGGTTTAGGGAGAGGAGGCATTATTACTCCTCTTCGCTCTCACGCTCTACTTCAGCAGTGCCGAGAATGTATGAGCTTTGCAATGCCATATCCATCGTATCTTGCAACTCTGTGATATCCATGCCCGGATAGGCTGCATGTAAAAGATCGATAGCCTCTTCGAAACTGTTAGCCTGATCGATAATATCCACGATTTGAGTTTGAAATGAGAGTGCTATCTTGTGAACATCGACGCTGTCACTTAGCTCATCGGTCGTCGTGATCGGCTTAGTAGCACTCAGCGCGTAAAGCTTTTTCATGAGAGCATGGTTAGCGATTTTAGAGGGTTCGATGGCTTCAACGGTGATGTTGTAGGTCTTCTCGATGTACTCTTGCGTCGGTCGATATCCCATTTTTGTGATCCGCTCGTCCCGCTCCGCCAATGAAAGGTTCGGATCGTCTTTATCTTTGAGCGTTACTTCGATAGAAATACTGAGATTATTGATCGTGATAAACGCTTCGATTACCCGTTCAATCAAAGAGATCGTCATATTCTCATCTGCCATTGCGATATCTTCACGTATATCGTTGTGCGTCTCGGCGGCAGCATAGCTTCCTCCTTTGACGTTCCCTGTTAGATTGCCTCCGAGTATTGCTTCACGGATCTGATCATCAAGATAGGCAGTGATCTTATCAAAGTCACCCGTTTTATCGGCGGTCTTGATATCGATCTCTTCATCGGACTCAATGACGGCAGCATCTCCAGAGAGCATGGCATAGAGTTCATCAGCTAAGATATCTTTGTCACCGTCTGTTTTACCTATCGCCCACGGTACACCGTATTTTTCGAGGAACTTGACCCAAAACTGCAATGAAGCATTTTTAAACTTCACATACCAAAACAGTGACTCGGCAAGCGGTGTCCCCATCGGACGGTGATATTTGTCTTCATAGAGAGCATAGACCGCTTTGTATTGCGGGATTTCTTCGGGTGATCCATAGGGTGCATAGTAAAGTGTTTCGTTCTTAATCATAAACTGTGTGTAATCGCGCTCTATGAGCTTAGGTACCAACACCGAGTTCTTTTCACTCCAATTGATCTCGAAAATAGCAGCACCCTGAAACGGAGCATCGAGAACTTTACGGAGCGTTCCGGGATGAAATACACTATAGAGATTATTGGCCATATCCTCATTATCACTGGAGAATATGAGCTCTTTTTTTAGAGTAGCTGCTTTACGGCTCCCAATCGATGAGATTACGGTGGCGTCCCGTGCAATGCGATCGAGTTCTTCACGGCTTAACCATTCATGACGTATCGGAAGATTATCCATAATGCTGACAAGAATATCAACTGCCGGAGCCGCTGCCGATTTACGTGGATTGCTTTTCTCAGGCGTAGATTGTTTTGAAGCAAAAAGGTTTTTAAATAGACGTTTCATGATCATCTCCTATGGGAATTTCGAGGTCGGATGGATCGGCGGTTACTGCGCGGTGCAGATACATGCTGTTTTTTAGCAAGCTTACTGAGGCGATAGACTCCTGATAATCCATCGGGAGCATCATCGTTTTTACCTTCGGGGTGATCTTCAAGCTGCTCAATCAGAATAATCTGATCTTCGTGAAGTAAGATCTCTCCGTTTTCAATAGGAAGTTCCAGCTCTTCGATACGGGAATCTTTGTTGTCGCTGTTATGAATACCTTTGAGCGGCATGTGTACACCACGCTCGTATGCCTCTCTCAAAATAAAAGGCTTGAGATGGAATTGCCCTCCGTTGGTCTCTACTCCAAAGACCTTGCACCCGTATCGATCTTGCAAAGTTACTACCCGCTTAATGATCTCTATTGATCCGATCACCTCATTGATCGATTCGAGGACGTACCCTTTGAGGGCTTTATCATCAACTCCGAAAATAGTCATGTTCGTGAAGTCCGATTTTTTTCCACTTCCTGCCGGGTCACACCATCCATAAATAGTAAGTTGCCGGAGAGGTGGGTGAGAACGCCAAAAGTGCATTGTTTCGCGTTTAAAGTTTTGAGTATCTAAGCTTGGGTTGTTTTGGAGTTCTTTGGCAAACGATCTCGGAGCTTCAGAGCGTTTACGCATCAGGGTTTCAATCGGAACGGCATCCGGCCATAAGACACGAGCACCCGCATCCATCTCCGGCTTTTGACTCATGTAGAAATCGTGTGCCTCTTCAGTACCGCGTGATTTGTAGATTTGTGCGTACCGCTCCCATAGATCAAGACGATCCGGGAAGGTAATAATCGCACGAAATATTTTAGGGTTCCAAAAGCCGAGCTTTAGCTTACGCGATAGAACCGAGTCTCGGTGTAGGATAGTTCCGATGTAGATGATATCCATGTTAGCATCGACGCTTCCGAGGTTTACAACTGCCTCATCTATCCATGATTCGAGTTTATCTCGCTGATCACGGCTTCGGACGTTCTCATCATTTTCGAGGTCATCGATGAGTGCTAGGTCTACACGATAAACGCCATGCTTGATACCACGGACACGCTTACCCGACCCAAAGCCTTTGACCCTGATACCGTTTCGTGTGACGATATCGCCGATCTTCCATACTTTACCAAGACCAGTGGCATGAGGAAAGTCAGCTTTGAGGTTATCATTCTCAGAGAGTTCGGCCTTGATCGCTTCGATGAGTGTTTCAGTCAGCTCTATCGCATCGGAGAATATCGTAATGAAATGCTTTAGATCATTGATGATACACCATATCACGAAGGCTACCGATACATCAGTCGATTTACCGTGACCGCGCGGTGCGGCAATGGCGAACTTCTCACCCATAGCCGATGCAGCGGCATTACTGATAGAACATCGGTCTGCTATTCGGCGATATACACCTTCAAGATGTTCTTGAAGATCTGACTTACCCGGAAGCGAATAGTAGTGAGGAAGATAGGTAGTTCGGAAAAAATGGAAGTCATGGCGTTGACGTTCTCTTCGCTCGTCTCGCTGATCTGCCGGAAGTGTGGCATTGGATCGGATCGTCTCTTTTAACTCGCTTGTATAGCCATCAAGCCACTTTATAAACTCTTTACGTGTCAGCCGTTTTGCGGTTTTTTCATCCGCACCGTCGGCTAAGAATGACTCTTTTGCTTCAGATAAAAGTGCTCGCAGATCATTCGAATTATATGGCGACATCGATGCGCTCTCCGATCTCGTCAATCACTTGGATAAAAAGCTCGAGCATGGCAGTATCGCCTCGTGCTTTGATCGCCTCTCCTATCGTCACGATAACGTGCTGGATAATACCATGTTTAAATGCGATCGGATCTTCGTGCCGGATGATCCCCTTCATCTTCGAGAATGCATCGGAGAGCCTGACGATCATGTCCGCTTTCTCCGAAGAGGTGATAGTAGACTCGCGCACCTCTTTTAGTGTTTCATGCATATACCCTACAAAATCGCTGTAAAGATACCCACGGCGTGGAGAGTCTGCAGAGATATGCTTCTCAGCTCTGAGTACGTCCCAATCATACCCTGCTGCAGAGTCTTCGGATTTATAGTTTTGGATAGTCCGTTTTGATGAATCCATAATTGTTGCGATTTCATCTTCATTACGTCCTGAGATGTAAAGAGCACGAGCGATCTCGATCTTTTGAGCTTTTGATGCCATCAGCGAAACCCTCCAAAATCAACTGGTTTGACACCATGACGGAATGCACTGCTATGGCCTTTAGGCTTTTGCGGTTCGCTCATCGTTGTCGGGATCGTCCCTTTGCCCATTTTCGTCAGAGCTGATTCGATCTCTTTGCGATCTTTCGGATCGTGGAGGTCGTGAAGCTTTCTGAGTTCGTAGATGGCGAGATCGACGGCGATGGTTTTTAGGAATGGTGTTGGATTTGAGGGAATGACGAGAAATGAAGAGATAAAGGCTATCGCATCGTTAATGGCTTCATCTACTACTGTAGTATCGACAGTGCCGGTTCCATTGAGGTCACTTAGTTGGGTCAGCTCTGTAGTACTGAGTTCTTTTTTTAAGTCTGCGATAGTAATCATGTGACCCTCTCATAGTAGTGTTTAATAGGTGTTTAAAATCGCGTAGAAACGTTTTAAACCTTTTCGGCGATAAATGACGCGGATTAAGACTTAAAACGTTTTTAGGGCTATTTACATGCTTATCCCCAAAAGGGGAAAGCGATTAGAGTTTTTTGCCGCGAATGACTGCGTTTGGATTGAGACATACCGGGAGCGGTTTTGTTTCGCTTAATACTGATACGCCTCGACCTTTTGGAAGTTCTTCGGTAGATCCAAAGAAAAGGGTCGGAGGGCTTTTAACTGCTGCCGTATGATCTGCACGACCATAGATACAATCGGTGAACGTATCACTGTTTGGAATAGCTGCCATCTCATTGGTACCTACATAAGTTACAAGTTGCCCTTGAGTATTTTGATATTTCACTGTGTATGCTTCAAAACGTCGACCGTGAACAACTAGGAAGATCGTCTCACCCTCTGTAACGATAGAGGCGAGTTTTTTGGTAAATAGATCTTCTGCTTCCGCTAACGCCATGACATGGTTATAAAATCCGCGCCCACATTTAATGACATAGCCCGGATTCATTCCCAACTCTTCAACCATAGCATCATCAATTTCAGTGATTGAATCAAGTAACTTTTTACCGGTTTTAAACTCGACCTGAGGACGGGTTGAAGCAAACTCGAAGAGTGTTTTACCTGTACCATCCATTACTTTACCGAAGAGTGCTCCGGTAGACATATATTCAATCGTAGTATCGAAGCTAAGGCGATGCTCTTTTTGGATAGTTCCAACTTCTGAAGCAAGTTGAATCGGCTGGGATGGATCATCCAAGCTTGAAATCTCATTGAGCGTAGATGCGCTGATATTATTTTCAAGTGCAAAACGCGGAAGCTTGACCGCAATTTCAAATAGAGTCGGGCGTTCATGGATCAAGTGCTCTGCATCCGGAGCTACCGACTGAAGGATCATCCCTGAACCTTTCATAATTTTGATAGTAGTTGTACTACCTAAAATCCCATGAGCTTTATTTCTGAAGTACTTATCAAAGATCGGTGTACTCGTCACTTTCATCTGAGACAATGTTTTTGTTGTATTTTTAACATTCCAACGTGCTGCTGCTTCTGCTGCTGTCATTGTTTATCCTTATTGCATTGTGATTTTGTTTTTGAACAATGTATGACGCATTGCCGAATCGTAGCCGAGTAGTTTGTTCTCTACTGCAACACCTGTGATCATAACGGATGCCATACCAGTGACATCGATGTTTTCAATCAGGATACCGTTAGCATCCCATACACCGTTATCTTCCCATTTGAGCGGATCGGTTCCCGGTTCGACATCATTGAAATCAATAAGTGATGTAAACGTATGATTGTTATGCGATACAACCTGAGTGCTATCGTATGACCCGGCTACCCATGCTTCAGGGATAGCATCAAAAGTCTGACCTCCATCTGTAGAAGATAGAACTTTACCGATGAAATATTCATCCCCTTCAACAACAATAAGCGGTACATTTACCGTTGCATAAATAACGCGTTCTTTTTTGACGATGACTTCATCGACGATCGGTGGACGTGTATAAATCATTGATTATCTCCCGTAGCGGCTTTAATTTCTTCAGGTGATAGCTCACCTTTAGCTGCTCCGCCATTGTTGTTTTTATTATCGAACATATCATCACCAGGTACTTGGATCATCGGTTTGGCAGTACTCATAAACGTATCAAATCCTGCCGGATCTGCTTTACACATTTTTAACGCCGATTCTTTTTGATCCGGGTGCAGTTTTTTGGCTGCGATTGCCGCCTCTACTTTTGCTTCCGCCTGAGCATCTGCATGTTTTTCGTTTTCAGTTTTTAGCGCTTCGTTTTCAGCTTTAAGCTTTTCATTTTCAGCTGTGAGCACCGCCTCTTCTTCTTTTGTCATTGTTCCTTCCTCCTTTGTGTGGTTGGTCTGTGTGAGTTTGTTAAGTCGTACCTCTCCGAGCTCTTCGAGGAACGGTTTATTGGTAAGCGCGACCGAATGGAGTGTCCACCCGATGTTGCTTGCATCCGTTTGTGATAGCGTGTTGGGTGCAAACACCGGGGAGAGGTAACGGTACTCACCATTAGCGATCATCTCTTTTGCTTTATCCGTCCATTTGATCAATGCGAATAGCTCTCCGTTCTCTGCTTTAAGTGAGATTGGTTCTTTTAAAATCCACCCGGAAGCAGGAGCAATATCACCCCATAATGTTTGATGTTCATAGTCGCATACGATATCGATACCACCGCGCTCATAATTGGAAACCATCTGTTCAAAGATATTTTGATTCATCTCGAACGTGCCACCTGAATGTCCGTTCCATTTACCGCTTACTCCGATTTTTTGCCACGGTGCAGTCTTTGTGATATCAATAGAAGCTTTGAGTACGAAATAATCCGTATTGGCTGTAGCTCCTGCAGTACTAAGGGCGATCATAAGCATTTTGTTTTTCATTCTATTTCCTCGTCGAGTGGGGTTGGATCATTGAGTGTTGCAGTGATTACCATCTGATAGACGGTCAAATATGCGGAGTCTTTTGCATCGTCGTATATCTTCTTAATCCGGGTGATCTCTATCGGGTCGGATCCGCCTATCGATTTTCGGATGATCAATTTTCGAATTGACCAAATATAGTCCAATAAGGTGAGGTCGGTTTGTGTTCGTAGGTTCTCTTGTTTTGAGTAGGTAGCGTGAACGATATATAAAGAAAAAGTCACGTTTTCTCTCTGGAGTCCATCAGGTTTTGAATCGACAAAATCGACCATGATTCCCGGTAAGAATGTTTTGAGCAGTTTGGCTTCACTCGGACGGGCAAACTCTCCAAAATAGTCTTTGGTATTGAAACCGGCAGTTTTCAAATATTCGATAAGAGCGTTTTGAAATACTGCGATCACATGGACTCCTTATTTTAATATTGTCGATTCTTGCAAATTTCGAATTGTCAGCCGTATAGTATCGCCCTACTCTCCCACCCTGCCACTCACCCCCATGAAACAAGAAGATGAAACAAGGAGTTGAATAGAAAACCGGAACGCGCTTCCGGCATCATTCGGCTGACATAAAAAAAGGATGGCTGAATGGAAGAGTTGAATAGATGGTTGCCACTCATACAATTGGTGTTAGCCGTAGTTATCATTCCTCTTCTAAGAGCTGCTTACATAACAATCAAAAATCAACAAATCCAAATTGGAGAGCTAAAAATCATCATCACTGCTCAACAAAAGCAGATCGATCTCCTTGAGGCGATAGTTCTTGAAGTGGCTGATCCTGAAATTATAAAAAACCATCTGATTAAAAGAAGCGAGCATGCCAAGCACTGATAATTTAATCCAACTTGGAACTATCGTAAATATCGATCCGGATGGTAAAGCACTTGTGCGTGTTCAAATCTTTGAGCGGGTTACGGATTGGATTCCGTATAAAATGGTTTCAAACTCTCATATCCGTGTATGGATACCTCCAAAAGTCGGTGAGCAGGTAATTGTACTCTCCCCGTTCGGTGAAGGAGATAGCGGTATAGTACTTGGATCTATCTTCAATAAAGACCTCAAAGAGCCGACATCTGCCAACGATCACACTTCTATTGTCGAGTTCTCAGACGGAACCATAATCACCTATGATGTGACAGCCAAAGTGCTCACTATCGATGCCAGTGGATCGATTGATATTACTGCTCCATCCGGAATCACTGTGACGGCAAATACTGCCATCACCGGAAACGTAACCATAAATGGAAACCTGAATGTGAGCGGAACCATCACCGATGAAAAAGGGTCATTGTCAGACCATGTTCATACAGGTGTTACTTCCGGACCATCAGATACGGGAGTACGTCCATGAACCGAGCACAACGCATTACCCGTATTTTGACAACACGGCTCGGCGAGCGGGTCGGTATGCCGACGTATGGATCGGAGCTCTACAAACTGCGTGATCGCCAATTTAATCAAGAGACTCGACTTTTGTTTGCAAAGTACTCTAAAGAGGCGATTGAGAAGTGGGAAGATGTCAAAGTTAGCAAAGCGGAACTGACATCACTCGATGCAGTCAACGGTAAGTTCGGATTTACTATTACTCTGTCCAACGGTGACACGATAACGGGGGTAGCATAATGATTATTCCTCCGATGTGCGAGATCAAAACCTTTGAAACTATCAAAGAAAATATGGTCACGATCTATCAGGGTATCGTTCCTGAATATGTCCCCAATGAATCCGACACGATCATGCCGGTACTTGAAGCATTCGCTTATCGTGAACTGCTTTTACGGACTCACTTTAATGCTCAGATTGCCGGTAGCTTTTGGCAATCTGCTACGGCTGAAAACCTAGATTTCATTGCGGCGTTTTTTTGGATTACACGTTTACCAGGATCAAAACCTACCGCCACGGTCAAATTCACGATCAATACAGTTTTAGGATATGACTATGTACTTGAATCCGGGCTTGAGATGATAAATAATGATGGAAGCACATCGATTCTGCTGGGTACTGTAACAATTCCTACTGGATCACTCGAAGTTTCCGGAACAGCAGAACTACAAATCTATTCCGCTTCCAGTGATGCGCTGATTTCAGCAACGATGGTTCCTAAAGCATATTTGAGTTCGGTAGAACAGACTACTGCATTTTCAAATGGAAGCAATCCAGAGAGTGATTCTGAACTAAGAGAACGAATTGCCCTTGCGTTTGAAGATCAGACAACAGCGGGTAGTATTAACAGCTATAAAGCATGGGCAATCCGTGCCGATGAGCGAATCGATGATGTATCTGTATCGAGTGCAGTTCCCGGATATGTAGATGTCTTACTGCATAGTATTGTTGGTGTCGATGCAGCAATGATTACCCGTGTTGAAGATACACTAAGTGCTGATCGTGTACGACCGCTTACCGATTCGGTTTTTGTAGCTGCCGCAACAGTCGTAAATTTCAATGTTAATGCAGTCTTGATTCTCGATCCGCTTGCTGATGCTCCATCGACATTATCAGCTGCAGAGTCCCGTTTGAGGGAACGACTAAACAGTATTCGAATCGGACATAGCGTCACGCTATCGATGATCATTTCGGCACTGTCCGTCGATGGGGTAATAGACGTGCAGCTGATCGCTCCGACAGCGAATGTTACCGTTAGTGCGTCAGAGGTTGCAATCTCATCTTTAGTGGAGGTGTCTATTGGCTGATTTAATCCCACCACCCTATACCCAAGAGGAGCATAACCTTGATCTCGTATCCCAAGAGGTGCATGATCGATTATTCCAGAGTTTATGGATGGCTCCACTGCTCGACCCGTCTCGCTGTGATGCTCGATTTTTGCCGGTATTGGCGAACTTTTACAGCGTCGATTTTTGGAGTGATGCGCTCAGTGAAGCAGATAAGCGCCGCCTTATAGCCTCATCTATTGATATCAAGCGGCACAAAGGGACACGCTGGGCGGTCAATCTTGCGGTCAATTCTATCGGGCTGACACCGACGATTACCGAATGGCATCAAACGACGGGGATGGACGTCCATACGTTCAAAATAGTCGTCGATGTCCCCGATGTCGGATACGACATGCGTGATCTTAGTTTGGTTGAACAGGTGGTGTTTCCGGTTAAGCCGGTGCGATCACACCTGACATCGGTGGGGGCTTCAGTTTCGCGATCAGAAAACACGCCTTACATGGCGATGGTGGTGATCAGTTCTGAGACGACAACCCTATATCCGGAGGCAGTATGAGTTATTCAACAGTAATCACTAATGCAGGTTTGGCAGCACTTGCCGCTGCTCAATCAGGTGGAACGCCTGTCACGATCACTCATATCGCTTATGGTGATGGGAATGGATCGATCATCGTCCCTGATCCGGCGCAAACCGCACTGACGCATGAGGTACATCACCGCGCGATCAATGGCATTTCGACCGATGCAGTTCATCCTGAATGGGTAGTGATCGAGAGCACGATTCCTCCTGATATAGGAGGGTTTACGGTGCGTGAAGTCGGTGTCATCCTAACCGACGGAACGCTCTTTGCGGTAGCTTCGTACCCCGAGATCTATAAACCGACACCGATCGAGAGTGCCGGGCGTGATCTATATGTGAAGATGATCTTATCCGTCGGAAACGCAGCAAATGTGACGATACAAATAGATGCGTCAGTTGTAACCGCAACAATTTCCTATGTGAATCAATCTATTCTTGATCATGAAAATAAAGTTGATCCGCATCCACAGTATTTGACTCAGAGCGATGCAGATGCCATATATGCTCTTATAGATCACAAACATAATATCAATCCTAAATCTTATTTTATCGGAGGCATTTAATGGCGAGTGGAAGACTTGGTAACGCCGATTTAGCGGCAACAACAAACACGAAAGTTTATACAGTACCCGTCGGAAAAGTATCGACTATAAACGCCGGATTTGTAAACCGATCATCAGTACAGGTGAAGGTTCGCATGGCGATAGCTTCTACCGATGTTCCTACAAATGCAGAATATGTCGAATATGATGCGCCAATCCCGGCAAACGGTGTTTTAGAGCGCAGCGGAATCGTATGCGGAGAGAATGAGAAAATCGTATGTTATGCATCATCAACTGGTATTAGCGTGAGAATTCACGGGTTTGAGGAGGTTGTGTAATGGGTAGAAGTATATCGGGTGAATTTTCCCCACAAAATATTTTCAATACACCAACAATCGCAGGTACAAAAGTAGTTCCTGCTGGGTATATGGGTGAATTTGGACATGGGCTTTGGACAGTTTTCAGCGTAAATGGGACATTTATTGTGCCATCCGGTATCACATCGATTAGAGTCCGTGTTGTGGGTGGTGGCGGAGGGGCATATTCTGGCGGAGCCGGAGGCGGTGGCGGAGGGTATGCTCACGGTATCTTTACAGTCAATCCAGCGGATACATTTCCTGTCACTGTAGGTGCAAGAGGAATAACCGGAATAACTGCTACCCCTGCTACTCCAGGAGGGACATCATCGTTCGGGTCTTTAATTTCCGCTACGGGAGGAGGTGCAGGAGCATCAGGTATAGGTGCAATGGGCGGAGTTGGTATTGGAGGTGACTTCAGAGCAAATGGAGGCAACTCAGGCAATGCAAATAACACTGGCGGAGGCGGTGCAGGTTCACAGCTCGGTAACGGAGGGTCAAGCTATGCTTTAGCCTGTTCCGGAGGGGGCGGTGTTTTAGGCTCTGTTAGTGCATTTACAACATCGGATTCAGGTGGAGGAAGCCCGTTCGGATTTCCGATAAACACAATTCCAGCCCCTGATATTAAAGGTATATCATCTGCTGCAGCCGGTACTTTAAATGATATCAATGCAATTATCAGATTTCCATTTGACGGGTTCACCGGTGGAGGCGGTGCAGGACATGGCATTAATAACGGTGGGATTGGCGGTGGTGGCGGCGGATCATCAAGTACTGCTGCCGGCGCAGGAGGAACCGGTGGCGGTGGTGGAGGCTCGGCATCAAGCTCCGGCGGTAACGGAGGGATAGGAGCCGGTGCCGGAGCAGGTGCAAGCTCTAGTTCAATGGCAGGCCAAGGTCTAGTTATCATTGAATGGTAAGGAGCAAACAATGAAAAAAGCATGGATTGAAAACGGAAAAATAAGAGATATCGCAAATGGGGACCCCGTTGATCTGTTCCACCCGGATATCGCTATAAATTACAATACTGACGTACCGGATAGTGCGGTTGTTGGGGCCGAACTGATCGATGGAGTATGGGTGAATCCAGTTATCGACGCAGTCATCGATACAGTAGTGGTCAATAAAGTTCCACTTCTCTCACCTATCGAATTTAAAATGCTTTTCTCCTCGGAAGAACGCATTGCGATCAAAACCAGTACTGATGCGGTAGTACAGGATTTCTTTGAACTGATCAATGATCTGCGTCTCACTTATGTAGATCGAAACCTTCAGTCAGTGAAGGATGCATTGGCCTATCTTGAACATATCAATCTGATAGCTTCAGGACGTGCTATGGAGATTCTATCATGAAGTCATTCGCTCTCATGCTGATCGCCATAATTGTAGTCGCTACTTTTGCACCGATAATTATCACACTCAATACGATACGTAAAGTATATCGGATGGAGAGTATCAAAGAGTATTTTAGTGTGATTGCCTGCGGTTTTGATCAAGCCGGTGGAAGCATACTTTACTCTCAAGAGGATTGGAAAGTCTCAAGCTGGACATATTACCTGCATCGAGAAGGAAATAGATATGCCACCTATTTTATGCAGTTCATCAACTTCTTGTTTAGAGATCAAAAACATTGTGAAAACAGCTTTTATAAAGAGGCTGAGGAATTAAAATTTACTGCATCATGGATGTTATCAAAATCTAAGGAGGTAACAAATGTTATTCGGAATTAATGGAGACATCAGTGCTGATGCTGCGCGTCCGGTTACGGTCATATCGACCACACCTATCGCCATCGTCGGAACAACGGATGCGGGGACACTTGGGTTACAGTTTTTCGGGAATGTGGAACTGGCTATCACCGCTTTTGCTGCAGCTACAACCGGAACGATTCGAGAAGCATTGGCTTCTATCGATGCTCAGGGCGTAACCTGCCCTATTATCATCAACGCTTTAGCGGATACAGCAGTCGAAGCGGATGTGATCGCAGGCGTTACAGCGCTAAACACCGCGTATGCATTTACCGGATATCGCCCTGACCTGATCGTTTGTCCAGAATGGTCGGGGACGTTATCGATCGGTACTGCTATGGATGCGGTGGCAACACGGCTATGGAGTACTGCTATCATCGATGTAACAGCGATGAACGAAGTGGATGCACTCGCTTATGCCGCTAACTTCGGCAGCCGTTTTGTTTTACTCATCGGTCCGGAATCTATTACTATCAACGGGATGGTAACTACCGGGTCTGCCGCATACGCAGGTCTGATCGCTGCTATGGATGCATCAAATCCATTTGGATGGGCTGAATCTGCATCTAACCGTATTGTAAAAGGTATCAGTTCTACAGATCGTCTCATTGATTATGCCGATGGTCAAGATAGTGAAGCTCGACGTCTTCGTAATGCCGGTATCGCATCAATCTTACGCGATGTAGGATGGAGATCATACGGATTTGAAACTACCGATATCGATCCTATTTGGCAATCACTAGAGCGTGTTCGAACATTCTACCGAATGCTACGTGCAATGATGAGTGCGTCGAAGTGGGCACGTGATCGTCAAGCCGATGAACTTCTATCCGTTAAACAGTCCATCGAAGAGTTTATGCGTGAACTAATCGGAAACGGTGTTGGTTTAGGGTTCGAGGTCTATTTCGATAGTACGAAGAATACAAAAGCAACAGTGAGTACCGGTAAATTTTATTTGACGGTTCGTTTCCAAAACATTCCGACAATCAAAGAGCTGAACATCGAGCTCGTCTATGTAGACGATTATGCAGATGTATTACTCACGATCATCAACGGGTAAGGAGTAGAAGATGGGAATAAAAGAACGTCAATATTGGAGAGATTTTAATATCTTGGTAGATGGGATCGGTAACCTCGGAGTTAGCAAAAAACTGGAGACTCCTAAAATCGAGTTTCAGACTGGTGAACGCGACGGAGCTATGGCTCAGAAAGATGTAATTGCTCTGATCAAAGCTCTAAGTGCGAAGATCACTCTAAATGAGTACAACGCTGAAGCATTCACTGCTACGTCTAAACAGTTCGGCACAGCTCCGACTTTTGTCTGTAAAGGCTCAATGACACAGGGAGTCTCAATACTTCCTGTATTGATCATGCTAAAAGGTCGTGTTGAGGTATTGGACACTCCGATACCGGACCGCTCTAAAGAGGTAGAGATGACATTGGACATTGCAGTTACTGCATACTCGCTTGAGATCAATGGGGTCAAAAAGATCGACATCGATGTCGACAATATGATCTGTATCATCGACGGTGTAGATCTCTATACCGAACTTCGAAATCACATTCAATAAAAAAGAGGAATAAATGAAAAATGTACGTATCCAAGAGAAAAAAATCAAACTGCATGATGACAAAGAGGTAACTATGCGTCGTCCAAAGGCAAGAGACCTAATTACTGCATCAGAAGCAAGTAATAACCCGGCTAAACAAGAGGCTGTACTCATTGCAAATCTTTGCATGATGACTATCGATGAAGTAGAAGACCTCGATGCAGATGATTTTATGAATTTAACAAAAGAGCGCAATAGTTTTTTGTAATCAGTCGAGAAGACTGTATCAGTGCTATGGCAATCGTGGGGCATTGGCTCCATTTTAGCTATAGCGATATGGCAGATATGGATTTAGAGCTTTTGTTATGTTTTATGGACGAAGCTAAAGATATGGGAAGGAGACAAGATGGATAAAACGTTAACACTTGGTATTTTGCTAACAGCAAGAGATCAGTTCAGTCCTGTATTCTCATCTTTCAAAAGCTCTCTGTCTAACATTACAAAAGGTACCAAAGAGTTCGGAATCGCTACATCCGGAATCGGTACCGGTCTCAAAGGTGCTTCTGTATATACACGGGGAACTACTGATGATATTATAAAGTCTTTTGTTGATTTAGAAGATGCGCGGACGCAACTCGAAAACACGCTCATGAAGAGTGATGGAAGCATCAGCCCGTTTTTTAAGTCAATCAATGATGAGGCAGTGAAGCTCGGTGATGCTCTTCCAGGAACGACTGCCGACTTCTATAAAATGGCTTCTCAGCTCAAATCACTTGGAGTCGAAGAAAAAAGTATCGTAGAAGGTGCTCTCAAATCTGCCGCTTATCTAGGTGTCGTATTAAAGATCCCTTATGAAGAAGCAGCGACTGAAACGGCAAAGTTTAAAGAGGCTCTTGGAATTGCGGATGATGAGCTTCTACCTTTCATCGATGATATTCAGCGACTCTCTCACATGGGTGTGCAAGTCGGAGAGATGAGTTTTGCGTTTTCAAAAATCGGGGCGACTATGAAGGGGCTTGGTCTTATGGGGCTCAAAGCCGCACGAGATGTAGAGCCATTGGTAGGGATGTTGATCAAAGCAGGATTTTCAGGTGAAACAGTCGGTACCAATCTCGGAAATGTCATCAAAGATGCCGTTTCATATAAAGGCAATAAAAATCTCGATGCGATTGGAATCAAACTGAACTTCACCGATACCGGAGGGAACTTTAAAGGCACCGCAAATATGATGAGTGAGCTGGAGAAACTCAAAGCGATCAAAAGCGACTCGTCTCGTCTCGGTATCGTCGAATCGATATTCGGAAAAGGCGAAGCATCCGGAATGGTCAATGTTCTGATCAATAATGGAACAAAAGGATTAGCAGCATTCAACAAAAAACTCGCCGAGCAAGCCGATCTCAATGCACGTGTTAAAAACTCATCTCAAACGCTTGGGAATATGTGGGAAGCATTTACCGGAACTGCAAGCAATCTTATGGCACTGATCGGAGAGAGTTTAGCTCCTGAGCTCAAAGGTATGACTGAGTGGTTCAATAACGCAACTTCATCATTGGCATCATTTGCAAAAGAGTATCCGGGCGTAGCTAAATTTGTCGGAGTAGCTATCGTAGGGTTTACGGTAGTGACCGGAGTACTCGGAACACTTGGAATTGCAATCGGAGCAGTAGCCACAGCCCTCTCATTTTTAGGGATTACATCTATGGTGACGTTCGGGTGGGTAATCGGAGGGGTAGCGCTGATCGCAGGAGCTGCTTATTTGATCATATCGAACTGGACTCCAATTAAAAGTTTTTTTAGTGGAATGTGGGGTGGTATTAAGTCTCATTTCTCCATAGCATGGACAGTCATTAAAAACCTTTTTAGCTGGACACCAATCGGGATCATCATATCAAATTGGGGAGTTATTTCTCCATATTTTGACAGTATTTTTAATGGAATAAAAACAGTTGCTTCGATTGGATTTGGAATTATAAAAACGCTATTTGCTTGGACTCCGCTTGGGATTATTATCAATAATTGGGGGGCAATATCGTCTGTGTTCAGTATGATAGTAGACAATATTAAAAAACCGTTCGTCGAGTTCTTCGGATGGATCGGCGAAAAGTTCACATGGATGATGGATAAAGTAGGTTCAGTTGCCGGATTTTTTGCCAACAATGACAGCTCGATGCTTCCTAAAAAAATGGATCATTTTGCATCTACAGTGATGGGGGTTAAACCTACTCCATCACATGTACCTGTACGTGTTGCCGTGCGTAATCCACGTGTCACTGAAGCAAGAATGGTCACTGCTAAACAAACAGCTCAGAGTAATACATTTAACACAAATATATCCCTCCCAAATGCGGTTATTAGATCTGATCAAGATATTAAAAAGTTGGCAGTTGAAGTCGACAAACTTCAAAGAAAATCAGCCAATGATAAAAACGACCGGAGCTATTCATGAAAACGATGGCGATGATTGGAGATTTTGCCTTTAGTATATCCGATAAAGATTTTAATCGATTGAGTAGAACGGTAAGCTATGGCTTTGCAGATATCCCGAAAGCTCAGAATTATGAAGGGTCTCAAAGCATCGGTAAAGATGTCGAAGAGATCAATATCAGCGGAAATTTGATCACACTTAAAAGTGGTCTCAAACCTCTCTCTGCCCTCGAAGCGATAGCTGATAAGAAGCAAGCAGTCCCATTTGTTATGGGGTATGGAGATATCCTCGGAGATTTCAAGATAACGAAGATCAGCGAAGATCGATCCGTTTTCCTAGATGATGGTAAATCGATTAAAGTGGATTTTAATATCGATCTTAAAAGGGTCAGATCATGAAGCACACTGTTGCGACTACCGGGGACCGTCTCGATCAGATCATTTATCAGTACTATAAAACGCTCGACGTCATGAACGAGGTGCTGATGAGCAACGTGCATTTAATGTCAAAGCCAATCTTAGATACTGGAGATAAAGTCTACCTTCCCGATATCGAGGTACCTGAACAACCGGAGAATGGAGTCAACCTATGGTAAAGATTCCAGATTTTAAGATCATGGTTAATGGTAAGGATATGACCGAAAGTTTGCGGACGTCTTTAGTTAGTATCGAGTACTCCGATGATATAGATGATACGGCAGACGGGTTTACAATCAAATTTCAGGGTGAATCATTTACTCCACCATCGTTCAAAGATATACTCAAAGTATGGATTGGATACCGGGATAATATTTGGTATATCGGATCGTTCAGCGTTCTAAAATCCAGATTGGAATACGAGACGATGGAGGTTAGTGTTACAGCAACACCGATCGATTTCGGAAATGATATCAAAGAGAAAATTACGACCTCTTACGACAACGTCACACTCGATCAAATTTTACAAAAGATTGCTGCACGGAACGGGTTGAACATCAAAAATAGCTTCCCAAAACATACCTATAGCTATAAGAGCCAAACTCATGAGTCTGATATTGCATTTATGCGCCGTTTAGCTGGAGAGCTGGGAGCGACATTCGCTATCAAAAATAATACGATCCTCTTTCGTCCGAAAAAATGGAGCGATCAAGAAGACGAATTACCGGATGCAGTTATCGATGCTAAATCAACAAAAGGGCTTTGGTTTGAGACGCTTGATAAAACATTCTATAAGTCAGTCACAGCTATGTGGCACAGTACCAAAGAGAACCATAACAAGCGGGTAACAGTAGGAAGCGGAAAGCCTGCTCTGCATATCGAGGGGGTGTTTAAAGATGAAAGTGATGCCCGTACAAAAGCCAAAGCCAAACTCGAAGCGGCTAATAGAGGGATGGCACGCGGAGGTTTTGACTATGAGGGAGTAAATATCATCGCTGGATCACTGCTAAACCTATCTAATATCCCTCCCGGATGGCCGTCAAAATTTAGTGTACAGCAAGTACGCCATGTATGGGGAGAGAGTGGGTACACGGTAAGCGTGGAATTTGAAAACTAAGGATAAGAAGTGAAAAATCTAAAAGATGTAATCAGAAAGATTACTTTGTATATCGTCGGGTTATTCTTGAAAATGACCGTGCTCATTTTTAAAGAGATGATTCGATTATGGCCTGTACTGATACTATTGATAATCATATGGTATGTCTTCATAAGCGGCATATATGACACGATGTCAAACCCTATGCAGATGGTAATCTTAAAAACGCTTCTGACCGTATCAGGGATTTTAGTGGCTCATGTTATACGTAAAGCACTGCTACCTAAGATTAACTGGAATAACGATCATAACTGGCAACTCTTCGTTGCATCGTACAGCATGTATATCATTATCCCTTACTGCTTTGCGATGGGTGGATGATATGAGAATCATTGCATTGCTGATCCTATGTTCTGCTCTTTATGCAGGCGGAGCAATTCAGCGGTGCCAATCCTATGTTCAAGAGGTTCGGCGCTATCACTGGTTGCAATTTGGTACCAAGTATCCGTACTGGTATGGGGTTGGCCAGCTTCATCAGGAATCGGGATGCAGAGATATCGTTAGCCGCGACGGAGTCGGATCACAGGGGTTAGCTCAGATCACATGGAGATGGCATAAAGATACTCTTCAAAAGAATGGGATTAAATCCCTTGCTACAGTACCGGATCAGCTCAATGGTCAAGCGATATTGATGAAGCAGTTTTGGGTACCTAAATACGGCCTTTGGGTGACATACCAGCGTTACAACGGCGGAGACTACATCATAAAAGAGTTGGGGCGTGCCGGTTCTGAGAATTGGGAGCTTGCAAAGGCTCAATGTCGACGTGGACAGAGCTGCTTTACATACCCATCCGGGAGGAGAGAATGTGTCTCTAATTGTGATATCAATTATGACTACTCTCTCAAAGTGTACCAGTACGGAAAAATGTACTCTATATCTAAAAACGATGCAATCCGATTTTGGTGAGAAAGGAAACTTATGTTTAAAAATTTAACGTCTGAAATGATCGAAAAGATCAAGACCGGTGCATTGATCATATCAGCACTGATCATAGCCGTATTAACGGTTTGGATTATGTACCTGAAGTTGGCGGTTATACCCGTATTAGAATCTAAAAATGAGGCACTTCAATCACAAAAAGAGTCATCTGGCAAGATCATTTCTATTCAGAGCAAAGCGGCGGAACTCGCCAAAGCGGATGAGAAGAAGAAAGAGCAGCTTCCAGAGCGTCTCACAAAGATAGAGAAAGCACTAACCCCTGTGTACCGGGATATTGAAATAAAAAAAAGAGGAGATAAGAATGAAAGCAACGCTACTAGCCCTTTTTGGGATTTTGACGCTGTCGGGGTGTTCAACAGTGCAGCCACAGCCGCAGATCATTAATCTACCGCAAAAGTGTCAATTTGAAGAGCCAAAGTACCCTGATCTAATCAATCCAAAGGATACGTGTGACAAGACGGATAGGGACTGTATTGAGTATGTACTTGCTTATGATTTTGTATCTGTAGTCGAGTATGCGATGAAGTATAAAGAAAATGCCGGAGTTTGTCGCTAAGATCAGAACCTCAAAACACCTTGACGTTCATATTTCATGATATATGAACGTCAAATGCCCCCGCTACACCAACCACAAAAGATGCAGCGGTACCGGAATTATTCCGAGTATCTTAGATTGGCCATGTAAATATGACATGGTGAAAGGCAATTAATGCATCATCCTATCAAAGCCCCGTTCGCATGGATCGGGGGTAAATCTAAACTGGCCGATGATATTGTGGCCATGTTCCCGGAACACCGTCTATATGTCGAAGTATTCGGAGGTGCTCTTAACGTTTTGTATCGTAAGCAATGTTCTACAAAACAAGCTGAAGTAGTCAATGATATCAATGGTGAGCTGATCAACCTACACCGTATTATCCGGACGAGACCTCAATCCTTATCTTCGTATCTCAACCGGCTATTGATCAGCCGTGAAGTATTCTCCGATATCCTCTCCGGACGAATGAATCCGACAAATAATATCGAGCGCGCTGCTTTATATTTTTATCTCCTATCTCAGAGCTTTGGAGCTAAGGGGACTACATTCGCCATGAACGCCAAGAGCAGACGTCCCAAAGACATCTATAAGGACTTCGGACAGTGGTCTAAACGGTTGAAGTTTGTCACGATTGAGAATATGAGCTTCGATAAGCTAATTCGGACATACGATGCCGATGATGCGTTCTTTTACTGTGATCCACCCTATGTATCGACTGAGAGTTACTATCAGCATACGGGCGGTTTTGGTGAAGCAGAACACCGGCAATTGTCAGAGCTGCTTCATGGGATAAATGGTAAGTTCTTATTGAGCTATAATGATTGTGAACTGGTAAGAGAGCTCTATGCAGACATGAAGATCATATCTACTAAAGAGATCAACTATACCCTTCGAGGAGCGGGAAGTAAGAAGGCGGTTCGGGAGGTGTTTATTACGAACTATTAGGAGGCGATGCCTCCTAATAGTTTTTATGATTTGAATTTAAAATGCAAGTTATTGATTGTAACTGATGAATATTGCAGTTATTTAGATTTGAATTTAAGTTGTTTGCATTTTCTGTAATTGGTGTTCAAGTTTATCACTTATTACATAATGCAATCCCATCTTTCTTAAGAGTTCTGTATTTTCTATATAAAACTCATATTTTGTTTGCTCACTTGGATGAGCATTAAGAAGCGACATGGCCTCTTTTGTAGTTTTACATCCAAGCATTTTAAGCATGTTTTGTCTATTTTCATCTGTTATATTTTCCTGATAAAACATTCTATACCTCCTACTTTATGAGTAATTATACACCTATTACCTACCCAAATTATCAGTCTGTATAGTTTTATTTTTGAATTTGAAATGATAGTGATTTGTTCACATTTAGCTTAAAAAAGGTACGTTACTATCATTTTAAATTCAAATTACTATCATTTTAAAAACGGTTGTACAGGTAAGCGGTGCTACTTTCTTATTTGCCATAATGTACCTCTGCTAAATGTACTTAATTTGAAACATATTAACAGTAGATTAGCACAATGTACTTTGATTGTAAAGTACATTAAAAAGTACATTAGGCTTTCGGATATAGATGGATTGGCTCGGAGCGTTTTGGACTAGAAAAATAGGAAAAGTGGCTAAATAAGGGGTTTGTATAGGATTTTTTGGATGATTTTGGACTGATTCGAATAAGGGGGTGGTACCAGTGGGCGGACTCGAACCGCCACGACTCGCGCCACCGGATTTTGAATCCGGCGTGTCTACCATTTCACCACACTGGCATTTGTTTGAAGAGGACGGAATTATAGGCACCGTTTGCTTAAAGATACGTAAAAGTACTTTTACTAATCATTTGTAACTTTTTGCCGATAATAGAGTATGGAACTTTTATTGCTTAACAATGCTTAAGCTTGCACAAAAGGATTTGACGTGAGAATCACAGCGGGATCATATTACAATAATATATACGGCGAAAATAATAAACTTAACCAACAATTGTTTGATGTCAATAAACAAATTTCTTCCGGTATGAAAATACAATATTCGTATGAAAATCCGGGAGTAGCGATTGATACACTCCGTTTGGACAACGAGATCACAACTCTGACTCAAGTCAAAACGAGTGCCCAAAGCGCCTATAAAATTTCGACCCAAACGGACACGACGATCGGAGAAATCGTAAAAACGATCGAATCCATGAAAGTTAAAATGATCAATGCCGCAAATGACACAAATTCCGATACCAGTACCCAAGCGATCGCAAAAGAGCTTCGCGGGCTTCAAAATCATCTATTAACCTTGGCAAATACGTCGATAGGAGGACAATACCTCTTTTCCGGCACGGCTACCTCTGTCAAGCCTATCGATGCAAACGGTATGTATCAGGGGAATGATCAAAATCTTGAAGCTTTTTTAGGGTCAGGGGTAAAACAAAAATACAATATCAGCGGTTCACAACTCTTTTTAGGAAGTGAAAATAGAATCAGCCGTATGGTGACTTCCAATGTCCGCCAAATGAGTTTAACGGATCTGTACCCGGATATCATGAAAGATCCGGCAATATCTCGCAGCGCTTCCACCGAAACTTATATTAGCGGATCAAGCACGATACGTGATCTCATGGGGGATACGGACAGCATTACGACCAATGACGCTGCCCACCCAAGTTATTTTTATCTTCAGGGAACGCGCACTGACGGAAGTACGTTTAAATCAAAAATCCAGATGAATATGACCGACACAATGGATGATTTGACCCACAAAATCGCCCTCGCGTATGACCCGAATCAAACAAATCCGACCGAGAACCAAGTCAATGTAACGATTAATGCCAACGGCCAAATAGAAGTTTCCGATAAATCAGCAGGATCGAGCAAACTCGATTTTCATCTGGTCGGTGCGGTGGATTTTAGCGGCGGAGCGGCAGCCGATGTGACCAACATCGATAATCTTCAATCGGGCACAACCGATTTCGAAACGGCAGCAATTACGACACCGGGTCTGTACATCAAAGAATTTACAAAAAGCGGTTTCACAACCCCTACCGGTACACCTAATACCATAGAAGGGATCAATTACGATCGAACGAACTTTACGCAAGACGGGGCAATCCTGACATCAAATGTTTCTCAAATCGTAAATGCTGATAATTCGTTTGCAACCAGTTCTACTAAATTGATAGAAGTAAGCGGAGAAACAACTTTAGATGGGAAACAGTTCGTCATTCAAGGTAAGAATGTAACTGGAGCTGCTTTCACCGCACAAATCAATTTATCATCAGCCGGTTCAACATTTTCACTTGATGGTGGTGTAACAAACTTTAACATTTTTACGGCAACAGCTCCTCGAAGTGCAGTTGATGCAGATCAAATGACTTATCAACAAATGATGGATGTTATTAACATTGCGACATCTGGAACATTACCGACTGCTAATACAGCAACAGCTTATGATACAGCAATTACAGCATCAAATGTATTATCATCTACAACACTAGATTATGCAGGTCGAATCAAAATTGAAGACAAAACTAATCCTACCACGAAAGCTTCAATAGCCCTGTATGATTCAACATCGAATACCTATCCTCTTCTGACAGGTACAATATCATCCGGTAGTGCATTGTCTTTTAATGACAATAGCGCATTGCAAGTCCGTGATGCAAAAACAGATTTTTTTGCCCAAATTGAGGAGATGATACAATCCGTTGAAGCCGGTAAAAAACGAGCGGACGGCACAACTACAACCGGTCAAAGAGATATCGGTGTTCAAAATTCAATACAGATGCTGGATGATCTAAGCGACCATGTCAGCCGACTCCAAACTGAAGCAGGTTCGTATTCGCAAGTATTGCAGGCATCTTCCGATCGGACGGATATGCTGATCATCAGTACAAAAACATTGCAATCCGATGTTATTGATACGGATATCGCAGAAGCGACACTCAAAATGCAGCAATTGAGTCTTAATTATCAGGCATTATTATCAAATATCTCAAAAGTGTCCAAACTTTCACTCGTTAACTATTTATAGCAATCTGCAATAAAAGGGCTTTCTGTCCCCTTTTTTGCTATAATAAAACCACTTTCAACCTGATTTCAAGGATCTCCTATTTTACGCGATACACTGTTTATAGCCGGTTTCGGCATTTTATTTTATTTAGGCATTGCAACCATCATCGGCGATGCATCCATTATTGGTGCGTACGGGGCAATGTTTGCCCAAGCCAATGTTTGGATTTTCGGCTATGTCGCTTATGTCTATTTATTACTCTTAATGATACCGCTGTTTTACTCGTATAAATACGACGGAGAGCTCTATCGACGTCTTGAAATGGCGGGCATTTTTATCCTTTTATTTATTGCTATGCTATTTTTTCAGGCAATGGTGGTCGAGGGGATGTATCGCGGCATATTCATCGGAAGTATGGTTGATTTCTTATCGGTTTACATCGGAACATTCGGACTATGGATTTTGTGGTTAATGATGGTGGCCGTTTCCGTCGTATTGGTCATGGAACAAAGCCTCTCAGAACTGGCACAACCCCTTAAAGAATACATGGATAAACCGCTTAGAACTCCTAAACAGCCTCAAACGAAAACAACTACGCCTCCCTCACCACTAAAATCTGAACCTATTATCGAAACACCTCTTTCTGCACTCGATGATGAATTCGAAGAACCGTATTCTCTTTTCGATAACGCATCTTCCAAAATAGAAGAAAGTGTTTCCCATACAGAACCTATACAGCCTTCAGAATCTTCTTCTCCCGTCTCCGAAGCGCCGAAAACCGTAGAAGAGCTTCCGAAAGAGTCTACCATTCTCAGTATGGCTAAAAAAGTCAAAGAGAGCAAACAGCATGCCCTCGTCATCGATGAGCTCGAAGAGAATAAAATGCTGCTGGAACAAATCGATAAAGGGGTAAGTGAAAAACCTAAAAACTTTAAACTCCCGCCAACTGATTTTTTCCAAAATCCCCCTAAAAAACAGACTTTGGTCGATGAAGCCGAGCTTGATGACAAGATTAAAGATCTTATAGACAAACTAAGACATTTTAATATCGACGGAGACGTCGTACGCACTTATGCCGGGCCTGTTGTTTCGACGTTTGAGTTTAAACCTGCCGCAAACATCAAAGTCTCCAAAATCTTAGGGCTCCAAGATGATCTCGCGATGGCACTGCGTGCTCAGACCATCCGTATCCAAGCTCCGATCCCGGGCAAAGACGTTGTCGGTATTGAAATCCCGAACAAATCGGTCGAAACCATCTATTTGCGTGAAATGTTGGAAAGCAAACTTTTCCAAGAGGCGGCTTCTCCCCTCACTCTGATCTTAGGGAAAGACATTGTCGGTAAGCCGTTTATTACGGATCTTAAAAAACTCCCCCATCTTCTTATCGCAGGGACGACCGGGAGCGGTAAAAGTGTCGGGATTAATTCGATGATTCTAAGCCTTCTTTATAAAAATTCTCCGGATCAGCTCAAACTTCTGATGATCGATCCGAAAATGTTGGAATTTTCTATTTACAATGATATCCCGCACTTACTCACTCCGGTCATTACAAAACCGAAAGAGGCGATCTCAGCGCTCAACAACATGGTCTATGAGATGGAGCGACGATATCATTTGATGAGCGATACCCGCACTAAAAACATCGAAAACTACAATGACAAAGCAAAAGCCGAAAAACGGGATCCATTACCGTATATCGTCGTCATTATCGACGAACTTGCCGATTTGATGATGACCAGCGGTAAAGATGTCGAATACTCGATCGCACGGCTCGCGCAAATGGCGCGTGCCAGCGGTATCCATCTCATCGTAGCGACACAGCGTCCGAGTGTCGATGTCGTAACCGGCCTTATCAAAGCCAACCTCCCGTCGCGCATCAGTTATAAAGTAGGACAAAAAATCGACAGTAAAATCATTTTGGACGGGATGGGTGCGGAATCGCTTCTCGGACGCGGGGATATGCTCTTTACCCCTCCGGGTATGAGCGGGCTTGTCAGGCTGCATGCTCCGTGGAGTACAGAGAATGAAATTGAAAAAGTAGTCGATTTCCTCAAAGCACAGCGTGAGCCCGATTATGATCGCCGGTATTTGGCGGATAACGGCAGTGTGGCGAAAATCAACAATGATACAACGGATAATAAACCCCTCGATGAGCTTTATGAAGAAGCTAAAAATATTGTCCTGAGTGAGCAAAAAACATCGATCAGTTACCTTCAACGTCGATTGCAAATCGGATATAACCGTTCAGCAACCCTTATTGAACAGCTTGAAAACAACGGTATCCTCTCCGCTCCGAATGCCAAAGGTAATCGCGATATCATCGCCAACGACCCTTTTTGATTCTCCCCTTTGGAGAACCACTCCCCTTTCTTTCTTATTTGTAACTTTTCTACCTCTTTTTTATGTTAGCTAATCTCTTATGTTTTTGCATTTAGAATTAATATTGTTACTATAATACACATTATGCACTCTTTTATTAAAAACAAATGTGTAATTGTGTAACATTTGTTCGAAAGTGTTTTTTTCTTCTGATATAATCATTCAAAATTAACTGGCACAGGAGTCACTATGGCTTTTATGGACGAATATAAAGCACACGTAGCGGAACGCGCAGCTCAAGGGATCCCTCCATTCCCACTTACAAAAGAGCAAGTTACTGAATTGGTAGCACTCATTACAAGCGAAAGTTCTAAAAATGATGAGTTGGTCACTATGTTGGCAGAACGTGTCAATCCGGGTGTTGACGACGGCGCACATGTTAAGGCTGCATTTTTACACCAAGTCGTTCAAGGTGAAGTAAAAGCTTTCTTAGCGGACAACAGCGATATTAACAGCGATGATCACAAAAAAGCGGCGATCAAAATCCTCGGTAAAATGGTTGGAGGCTACAACGTTAAACCACTTATCGATGCACTTAGCAACGAAGCAATCGCAAACGAAGCGGCACATGAACTGAAACATACTCTTTTAGTATACGATGCATTCAATGATATCGTTGATCTTTCAAAAACCAATAAATACGCAAAAGAAGTACTTCAATCATGGGCAGATGCAGAATGGTTTACCGCTAGAAAACCTCTTGTTGAAAAATTCAGCGTAGTCGTGTTCAAATTCCCGGGTGAAACCAATACCGATGACCTTTCTCCTGCGAGTGCGGCATTTACCCGTTCGGATATTCCTCTTCACGCGACAACCATGTTGAGCGCAAAAATGCCGGAAGGTATCGCAAAAATTGCTGAACTTAAAGAAAAAGGGATGCAAATCGCGTATGTCGGTGACGTCGTAGGAACGGGTTCAAGCCGTAAATCCGCAGCGAACTCCGTTCAATGGCACATGGGTGACGATATTCCCGGTATCCCGAACAAACGTACCGGCGGTGTCGTCATCGGAAGTATCATCGCTCCGATCTTCTTCGCGACATGTGAAGATTCCGGTGCACTTCCGATCGAAGCCGATGTAAGCCAAATGGAAACAGGCGATGTATTGGATATCGATACCAAAGCGGGAACCATTTCTAAAAACGGTGTCCAAATCGCGACATTCAGCCTTCGTCCAAATACGATCGAAGATGAAGTACGTGCTGGCGGGCGTATCCCATTGATTATCGGTCGCGGCTTGACGGCTAAAGCACGTGCTGCGCTCAGTATGGCTCCTGCAACTATTTTCGCTACCCCTATCCAACCGGCTGATACCGGTAAAGGATATACCCTTGCTCAAAAAATGGTAGGGAAAGCATGCGGCATGGAAGGTGTACGCCCGGGAATGTATTGTGAGCCTATGACAAGCACCGTAGGTAGCCAAGATACTACCGGACCGATGACGCGCGATGAGATCAAAGAACTTTCGGCTCTCGGCTTCTCGGCTGATTTCGTATTACAGTCTTTCTGTCATACGGCAGCGTATCCGAAACCCTCAGACGTGAAATTGCACGCAACGTTGCCTGCATTCATCAGCTCACGCAGCGGTGTTGCCCTTCGCCCTGCGGACGGAGTTATTCACTCATGGTTGAACCGTATGGTTCTTCCGGATACGGTAGGAACCGGCGGTGACTCTCACACCCGTTTCCCGATCGGTGTCAGTTTCCCTGCAGGTTCAGGTCTTGTTGCGTTTGCAGCGGTTACCGGCTCTATGCCTCTTGAAATGCCGGAATCCGTCCTTGTCCGCTTTAAAGGTGAAATGCAACCGGGTATCACATTACGTGACCTCGTTAACGCTATCCCGTATTATGCAATCAAACAAGGGTTGCTCACGGTTGAGAAAAAAGGGAAGAAAAATATTTTCAACGGACGTGTTTTAGAGATCGAAGGTCTTCCGAACATGAAAGTGGAACAAGCATTCGAGCTTTCCGATGCGTCGGCTGAGCGTTCAGCAGCGGCATGTACCGTTCGTTTGAATAAAGAACCGGTTATCGAATACCTAAAATCAAACGTGACGTTGATCGAAGCGATGATTAAAGACGGTTACGAAGATGCTCGCACGCTTCAACGCCGCGCCGATAAAATGAAAGAGTGGCTTGCCGCTCCGTCATTGATGGAACCGGATGCGGATGCGGAATATGCAGCAATCATCGAAATCGATCTTGCAGAAGTAACTGAGCCGATCCTTGCTTGTCCGAACGATCCTGATAATGTTAAATTACTCAGTGAAGTGGCGGGAGAGAAAATCGATGAAGTATTCCTAGGAAGTTGTATGACCAACATCGGTCACTACCGTGCAGCGGGTGAGGTAATGCGCGGCGAAGGCAAAATTGCTGTCGAAAAATTCTGGATCGTACCACCGACCCGTATGGATGAGCAACAACTCATCAACGAAGGGTACTATGACGTTTATAAAGCGATCGCGGCACAAACGGAAGTTCCTGGATGTTCACTCTGCATGGGTAACCAAGCAAGTTCACGTGAGGGTTCAACCGTATTCTCGACCTCTACCCGTAACTTCGACAACCGTCTTGGTAAAGGGACTCAAGTTTACCTAGGATCAGCTGAACTTGCATCGGTATGTGCGAAACTCGGACGTATCCCGAGCGTAGCGGAATATATGAGCATCGTACCTGAGAAATTGGCAGGAAAAGCCGATCAAGTCTATAAATATCTCAACTTTAATGAGATTGCTTCGTATTCACTTCAAGCACGTAACGTGGCTGAAGAAAAATACGGCGTCACGATTAAAGCTGTATAACCAACCTCTCTAACCCCCCTACAGTGGGGGGGTCCCCCATCTGTGCTATAATCGCATATCTACATTACAAAGCGACACAATGTCCTCATTCGAAACCTTAGCCTTACGTAAACCTCTCAAAGAGGCATTAAAACGCCTTGAATTCACCGCAATGACTCCGATTCAATCTTCTTCACTTCCTGTCATTTTGGACAAAAAAGATTGTATTGCACAGGCAGCGACCGGAAGCGGTAAAACCTTAGCCTTTGGGTTAGGGGTTTTGGAACGGATTAATCCTAAATCATTCGGTATCCAATCCCTTATCCTCTGCCCTACCCGCGAACTTGCAGAACAAGTTGCAAAAGTACTCCGTTCACTTGCCTCTGAAATCGGCAATATCAAGATTCTTACCCTCTGCGGCGGTGTTCCGATGCGCGGGCAGATCCATTCGCTTAAGCATGGAGCCCATATCATTGTCGGTACTCCCGGACGCGTTTTAAAACTGCTGCAAATGGATGCATTCGACCCGATTCAAATACAAACGGTTGTACTGGATGAAGCCGATCAAATGATCGATATGGGGTTTATCGAAGACATCACCTCGATTTTGGGATTTACTCCTTCAACGCGTCAGACTCTCCTTTTCTCGGCCACGTTTCCCGAATCGATTCAAACGATTACATCGGAGTTTATGAAAGAACCCGTAATGCTCAAAACGGAGCATGCTGTCAGTCAACCGAAAATTGAAGAGATCGCCTATCTGTGCAACGATAAGCTTCCGGCCATATCCAAAGTTCTCCATCTTCACAACATTGCAAATACGATTATCTTTTGCAACACGAAAGTCGACGCAAACGCCTTATGCGATGATCTAAACCGTATTGGCATCCATGCACTTACCTTACATGGCGATATGGAACAATTTGACCGTAACGAAGCGATTATCCAATTCCGCAATTTGAGTGCTCCTATATTGGTCGCCACCGATGTTGCGGGACGTGGAATCGACATCGAGGGACTCGATGCGATCATCAACTATGAAGTACCGATTCAAAATGAGCGCTATACACACCGCATCGGACGAACAGGGCGTGCCGGAAAAAACGGTATTGCAATTACGCTTGTCAATCATTATCAGTATGATCGTTTTATAGAACTCAAACGTTCTGTGACCCCTATTGAGCTTCCAGAGATTAAAGAAAAGTTTTCTATTAAAACCTTGATGCGTTCGATCTGCATCGATGCCGGAAAAAAAGAGAAACTCCGAGCAGGTGATATCGTCGGTGCGCTTATCAATGAATGCGGATTGACACAAGAAGAGATTGGTAAAATCGATCAACTTGATCATCTCAGTTATGTTGCGATTCCTCGTAACAAAGCTGAAAATATTTACCAAAAATTCGTCAGTCGACCGATAAAAGGGAAAACATTCAGGAAATGGTTGTTAGACTAACATAAACAGTTTCTGATACTTTTTTGCAAGGGTTTTCTATGTCCAATAAAGAATTAACATTCGGTGAAGAAGAATTTATCGTCTCGAAAACAGATTTAAACGGTAAAATAACCTATGGAAATGCTCTTTTTATTCAAATGTCCGGATACAGTGAGCTAGAGCTCATCGATCAGCCTCATAACATATTACGTCACGAAGATATGCCCGCAATTATTTTCAAACTCCTTTGGAGTAGAATTAAAGCTGGTAAAGAGATTTTTGCCTATGTCAAAAACAAGACGAAACAGGGAGATTATTATTGGGTATTTGCCCATGTCACCCCGTCATTTGATGCGAATCGAGCCATTAGCAATTATCACTCCGTACGCAGAAAGCCCTCTGATAAAGCGCTTAATGTTATCCGCCCTTTTTATGAAACTTTACTTCAAAAAGAGCGACAAGGTGGGGTTTCAGCATCTGAAGCAGTATTGAACCAATTATTACAAGATAAAGGAATGTCCTACGATGAATTTATCCTCACTCTCTAAAGTACAATATGCCAACCTTGCCTCGATAGCACTATTTATTATTGCGCTGATCCTCGAAACAGTGATGGACGGATGGAGTTGGGTCCGTATTCTCAATATTTTCAACTTCGCCTTGGCATGGTTTATCTTTATCAATATTCGAAAAACCCAAGAGACGATCCATGAAGTTGCTTCTGTAATCAAAGGGGCAGAAAAAGGATATTTGGAAAACCGGATCACCCACATCAAAGATCATGGAGAACTCAGCGACTTATGTTGGAATACCAACAACATGCTTGATCAAACGGAGGTATTTATCCGTGAAATTCGTGCCGGTGTTGAAGCTTCCAGCCGTGATGAATATTATCGTCGCATCAATACACAAGGATTGCAGGGAGAGTATAAAGAAGCAAGCACTTTTGTTAATAAAGCCATAGATGCAATGCATTTAACCTACCTTCATATCCAAAAATCTGTCTTAAATAGCTCTCTCGGTAAAATTGGTAGCGGAGTTGGAGGGGGACTAGATGTAATCCAACAAGATCTTCAAAATACAATTCAACGACTTGGAAACATCACGCAAATAAGTCAATCCACATCTCACAACGCATCAGAAACAGTCCATGAATTGGAAATTATTATCTCAAAGCTCAGTCGACTCATTGAGTTGGTTCAAACCTCTGCTGAAGCCATTAATGCACTCAATGAAAAAACCAATGAAATCAGTTCTGTTGTCAATTTGATCAAAGATATTGCGGATCAAACCAACTTATTGGCTCTGAATGCCGCTATTGAAGCGGCCCGCGCCGGAGAACACGGACGTGGATTCGCTGTCGTTGCCGATGAAGTACGAAAACTTGCCGAACGGACACAAAAAGCGACCGGTGAAATCGCCATAGCTGTCCAAACCTTACAACAAGAAACCACTGAAATCCATACAAATTCCGAAGATATGAGTGATATAGCCAACGAATCAAGCAGTGCAATTGAGTCATTTAGAGTGACCCTTAGCAGCTTCAATGAAGATGCACTTAGTACATCATTACAAGCAACAGTAATTGAAAATACCACTTTTGTTACATTAGCAAAAATTGATCATATTATGTTTAAATCAAATGCATACAAAACAATTGTCAATGGTCAGTCTGAAGCTAAATTTAGTGACCATCATAGCTGTCGTCTCGGAAAATGGTATGAAAGTGGTCCGGGAAAAGAGCGTTTTTCTCATCTTCCAAGCTTTAAAGGGATTGAAAAACCACATGAAACGGTTCACACTGAAGTGCATAAAAATCTTCAATTTATTGAAAATGGAGACCATTCTGTTGAGCATAAAGATGAAGTTATCAAAAATTTCCAATCCATGGAAGATGCAAGTCAAATACTCTTCACTCTTATGGATTCCCTGATCAAAGAGTCAGAGCAAGAAATACTTAATAAACGCTCATAAAGAGCGTTTTTATTTTTTTTGAAAATACCCTGCTAAAATTGTTTTCCCAAGCTCAACACCCGGCTGGTTGTAGGTATTGATTTCCATTAGAGCACCGCATATCGAAGTTAATAGCTCATAATAGACTATCATCTCACCTACCGATGTTTCGTCTATTTTCTTCCATGTGATTTCATCTACACTGACACCGCTTTTTAAGACGCTTTGCATGGTTGCTTTGCACTGAGCATTGATAAGGTCGTTAAAGCTTTTACCATTGATAAAATCACTTTTTTCCAAGAATTTCAACGAGAGTTCCGGAATCATCAAATGGTCTGCAGAAGACTCAACATGCATAAATGTAACCGTTTTATTCAACGGCCCTTCTATAATAAGCTGTAAGAAGGAGTGTTGATCCACAGAACCGATTAACGAAATCGGTGTTAAACCGACACGCTCGCCGTAACGGTTACGCTTTCCGAGTGACTCACCCCATAATTGTACGACCCACTTGCCAAACTCTTCAAAAGAATCCGCATAGGCAAATAAAACATTCATCGGATATTGATCTTTATGGGATACATAATACGACGCTTTTTGCAGAATATGTTCTTCTTTTCGATCCCAGAAACGCTCTAAAAAGCTTTGGGCTCCTTTGAGAATCGCAGCCGTATTAAATCCTGCCAAAGTAAGCGGAACAACACCGACGGCACTCAAGACGGAAAATCGTCCTCCGACATTATCCGGAATGACAAATCGACGAAGATGATATTCTTCCGCAAAACGCGAAAGTATAGAGTTGTCATCACTGACGATATAAATTTGGTCAGAACACTCCAAAGTTAGTTCAAAACTGACGATTAAACGTTTAAAAATAGAAAGGGCTTCTACTGTCCCGCCCGATTTGGAGATAACGATAAAAAGGGTTGTTGCCTTATCGATCTCTTCCATCTCGCTTATGATACTGATGGGATCAGAATTTTCAAGGTAAACAATTTTTTTGGCATTGGGCGTACTGGGGCGTAATAAACGCTCGATCGCTTTAATCCCGAGTGAAGAACCGCCGATACCGATAACAGCTATGGTATTAAATCGCCGGTCAATCTCATCTCGTGTCGTATTGAGTTCTTCTACAAGTGCTTGAGACCCTTTAGGAAGATGATAATACCCTACTTCATTATTTTCTACTTCATAATGAACCGCCTCAAACCCTTTTTCAAGTGTAAAGGGATCAAGTGTTTTCGTATCGAAATGGTTCGTATACTGCAACATCAGTGCGTTCCGATAAGAACTGTCATATCAACAAGACGACTGCTGTAACCCCATTCATTATCATACCAAGCCAATACTTTAACCGTATTTCCATCCACGACACTCGTCATATCCGGAACATACGTCGAGCTGTAGGTTGAACCGATAAAATCACATGAGACCCGTTTATCGTTATCGACTTCGATCAGCCCTTTGAATGCACCGGCGGCCGCAGCGTTAAATGCAGCATGGATATCGTCTTTCGTAACTGACGTACGCAAATTAACCGTCAAATCGACCACCGATACATCCGGAGTCGGTACACGCATAGCATAGCCGTTGAGTTTTCCGAGTAATTGAGGCATGACTTTGCCGATTGCTTTAGCTGCACCGGTAGAAGTCGGGATCATATTAAGGGCTGCAGCACGGGCACGACGAGGATCTTTTGCATGCTTGACATCTAAAATATTTTGATCGTTTGTATACGAGTGAATCGTTGTCATCAACCCGTTTTCGATACCGAATGCATCATCTAAAACCTTACAAATCGGTCCAAGACAGTTGGTTGTACAGCTGGCATTGGAAATAATCGCTTCACCTTTGTAGCTGTCTGAATTTACTCCATACACATAGGTCGGAGAATCATCTTTTGCAGGTGCAGACATGATCACTTTTCTGATACCGTTTTTGAGGTGTTTTTGACAGCTTTCCTGATCTAAAAATACACCGGTACATTCGATCACTACTTCAGCCCCGCAGCTTCCGAAATCTACTTTGTCAATGTCCCGCTCACGAAACATACGGACATTTTTACCGGCAATGGCAATAGTCGTTTCATCAATTACTTTTGCTTCGATACCGCGATGGACACTGTCAAACTTGAGCAGATATTCGAGCATTTCCGGTTTTGCCGTTGTGTTTAATGCAACCAACTCAATATCACTGCGCTCTGCAATAATCTTGGCTACAATAATCCCAATTCTTCCTGTACCGTTAATTGCCACTTTGAGTGCCATGAAGTCTCCTACTAAAAATATCTATATATTTATTTTAACGAAAAAACTTTACAAAAGAGTTACGTAGGGAAGATTTCAGCCTCATTTTGAGACTGAATTATGAATTAATAGCTGTATGTGACTGTAACAGGAATCTGTCTAAGAGGTTCAGCACTCTCAACACTGATCTCTTTGCCTTTATATCTGGCGACATTTGTATAACCACTCAATACCTGACGTGTTCGTACCGTATTAACCGTTTCACATCTGCGGACGGTGCGGTAAGTTGCCGGAGCGTTTCCACCGTAATTATTGGCAACGTTTTGTCCTGCCAATGTTCCTAAAATAGCACCGCCTACCGTTGCTACGGTTTTACCGGTTCCACCGCCGATTTGGTGTCCTAAAACACCGCCCAATGCTCCGCCTGCAACTGCACCGACAACGCTGTTTCCGCCACCGCCACCGCCGCCTGAACTTACCTGTTCTTGGACATCATAACATTTCTCACCTGGAACCTGTTCTTGGATTGTCGTCATGATCGGAGTCGATTGACTTACTTTGACATACTCCACGGTTGAAAAACTATCGGCCATCACTGCTGAACCTGTACATAACAGCACAAGCGCTAAACGCGATATAGAGAGACTTGACATAACTATCCTTTTTGCTTGTTAATTATGGCAATTGTATGCATTTATTGTTAATCGATAGTGAATTTTTTATTTTTCCCCATACAAGAGGGCATTAATTTTTTCGTATATATCCAATATTTCGCTTTTCTTCTCAAAAAAGCTGTTTTTATTCGCGATCAAATGGGTCGTCGACTCCATAATCGTCTCAACAACTTCGAGCCCGTTTTGCTTCATGGTACTGCCCGTCTCTACCACATCGACAATCATATCCGCCAATCCGACCAACGGAGCGAGTTCGATCGAACCGTAAAGTTTAATTATGTCTGCAGCGACTGCACGCTCAGCAAAATAGCGTTTGGTGATGTTAACCATCTTCGTCGCTACTTTGATTTCGCTTTTGGAAAAATCAGGTTTTTCACCGGCACGCATTCCGATAGCCACACGGCATTTGCCTTTTTGCAAATCGAGGAGACGAATCACATCCAACCCCTGCTCTTCGAGAGTATCGAGACCTACTACACCGATATCGGCGGCTTGGTGATAGACATAGGTTGCAACGTCTTGATTGCGTACCAACAAAAATTTGAAATTTTCAGTTTGCAAGATCAATTTACGATCATCAAATTTAAAACTGCTTCCGAAAATCGTTTCGAAAATCTCCAGCGTATCTTCGGCAATTCGCCCTTTTGGGAGTGCGACACTTAGCATTTAGACCCTTTATCAATCAACTTTTTCATCCCTGTGAAGATCAAATCTTCTTCCACTGTCGCCTCCGTAAAAAAGCGGGACAACAGCCGTGCATCACCACCGGTTAGATAAAGCGGTTTTCCGAGACTCTCAATCTTCTCGATTAGCGGAGCCAAAAAACCGACCGTAAGAGCATCGGGAGTATTTTTCGCCATTATAGTCAAATCTACCTCAAAGTTAAATGACACGTCCAATGCAGGAGAGAGTCTTGCATAGGCTTCTTGCGCCGATCGGAGTCCTAATGATATAAACCCGCCCTGATAGACCCCGCTATTCATCACATCAACCGTAATGGCACTCCCCGCATCGACGATTACCCCCTCATGAACCGATTCACACACCATGATTCGGTCAATTCCCATCGTAGGATAATAGTGATTCCAGTCAATCAGTGCACTTACATCGTGCCAGTTAGATTGATTTTTGATTCGTTCATTGAAAACACGGTTTACGCTGACGAAATAAATATCGTCTAGGATTGACGATGGGTCAAAATCAGTTGCATTATACTTAGTATGCTTACCCTCATAAAACAAATCCACCGTCGTATTACCAATGTCACAAAGAGTCATTTATTTATCCTTTAATCGCTGTATGTGCCATCGGATGATGTTTGCATACTGTCTCTTGAAGATTTTGTTTTTGCACATGCGTATAAATCTGGGTCGTTAGCAGTGAAGCATGACCCAGTAATTCCTGAACGACACGTAAATCCGCTCCGCCGAGTATCAAGGCCGTCGCATAGGAGTGGCGCAGTGCATGGGGAGAAACGCCCAGGTATTTTTGCGTAATTTTAAAAGCGGAAATTCGGCTGAGCGGCTCTCCGCGATAGTTAAGCCAAAGTGTTTGACGTGTATAAGGGCATGACTCCTGATAGATTCTAATCGCTTTCAATGCCTCATGAGCGATAGGGACATAACGCTCTTTTTCCCCTTTTCCGTGACGGATACGTAGCCACTCCCCCTCAATATCCCCCTCTTCGGCAATCAGAGCCTCACTGATGCGGGCACCCGTCGCATACAAAAAAAGGATGAGGGCGTAATCACGCATTCCGATCCACTCACTGCGATCAATGCATTGCAATCCGGATTGGATCGTCTCATACGATAAATATTTCGGAAGGTTTTTCGGGACTTTTGAGAGGGGGAATTTGGATGATGTATGATCGTACCGATTACGGTGGCAAAAGTCTAAAAATGAGTTAAATGCTGAAAGCTTCCGGTTGAGCGTCCGTTTGTTGGTTATCGTCCCAAGGATACGAAAAACGGTGCCTGAATCGATCTCAGTAAGATTTTTGAGTGACGTGTTTTCAATCTCGGTCAAATCATGGCGATAGGCCTCGATCGTTCGAGGGCTAAGCGCTTTGATAACCGTTATATATTCGATAAAAGCGTCAAGCTCTCCCGACATTATTTGAGATTGATATAGCGGTCATCAAAATAGAACTGACCGTCTCCCACAAAGATTTTATTATCGCTGTCCATATCAATGTCAAATACATCGTACGTTAAAAGATTTTTGCTCAAAGCGATCATATACCCTTCTTGCTCTAAAACAAACACGCGGTCATTTTGTACGCTGATTCCCACAAAGTGAGCAAACGGGAATTTTTTCTTCGCTTTAAACTGTAGAGTCGGGCTCAAAGCAATTACTTCCCCTTGCTTCGTCGTCAGCCAGATACCGTCAGCAGTATAGGCAATGTTTCGAATCTCATACTTTTCGCGAGCCTCTTTTTGCGAAAGTGCTAAAACAGTATTTCCGGTTGAAGCGACAAGATTATTGTCGATAACATTCATATAGGTAATATTATTAAAGTATTCATCCGAACTGACAACGACGGAGCGTAAAACTTGTTTTGTCTCTGAATTGACAATCACAATCTTGCCGTCCAGCGTCAAAAACATAACCAATTCTTTTAGGAAATAAGGATTTGCGATTCGTGCATCAACTGCAATCGGAGCATTAGAAGGCTCTTTAAAAAGAAGCTTTTTACTTTCAAGAGAGTAAAGCGCCATCTCATTATTCGTAAATAAAACGGCAACAATATCACCTTGAATACTTGCTGCAGCGACCCCTCGTTTGAAATCAAACGTTATTTTTGAATCGGTACCGTCTTGAGGGAACAGTACCATATTGCCTTCCGGACTCGCAGTAATTACCCAAGAATCGCTTATGTTAATCAGGCTGTAGTCATTTGGGATTTTCAACATTTTTTCACCGTCTTTAGAGAGAAGATGTCCATTTTCCAGAACAGCTGCCGATTGTGTCACCTGGTTAATAGAAGCACTCAAATGTCCGGCACTGCGCCATTCGCCTTTTACATGCTCCGGTTTGAATACCTCTTTGTGAGAGCACCCGCTGAAAAGAACAGCCATTGCGGCTGATAACGCGATAAAGGTCGTTTTCATTATTTTACTCCGTAATGCGAGAGCGACTGCGCTATACTGTAGATAGGTGAATTTTCGGGAATCAGAGAAAGATGTTTATGTGCCGACGCCGTATCACCCTTTTCGATTGCATTGACGGCAAGTTCAAGTAAAGCAATATCTTTATATAAAGCGCCTTGCTTTTTCGTATACATATCAAGAGCTTTAGAATCGCCTTTGATCGCTGCAGCTTCATATGTGGCGATATCAGAAACGCCAAAGGCGTCAGAGTTCTCCAACTTTTCTAACACTGTCACATCATTTTGTGCAATACCGCGTGAAAGCTGCCATACGTCATACAATTTAGGGTTGTCATTTTTAAGTGTCGCTTCTGCATTTTTATCCGCAGGATTAGCCAACAAAGCATTAAATGCCGTATTGGAACTCTCAATTTTTGACTTTATATACATTTGGTAGCCGATCGCACCACCTACTGCGAACAACGAAGCAGCGACTACAGCAATTAAAGGTTTTTGATACCGTTTGACGAAACGTTCAGTCCGGATAGCACTTTCGAAAAATTTTTCTTCAGAACTCAGCTCCTCTTTGAGGGCACTCATATTCTCTTTTAGACTCAAAACAGCTCCTGTCTTTCACAATCATTAATTAGAGCAATGATATCTTACCCTACGTTAAAGTTTTGTAAACCTATTTTTAGGGTACAATTATTTTTCATAAATTTATCACAACTTAGGTTAACCATGCAAATTGACGAA